>WQZW01000192.1 GCA_009780545.1 Treponema sp. | reverse complement strand
CTGAAGGCCGAAGTCGCGGAGGAAGTTGCCGGACATCACCTGCCGCGCCTCGGGGTGCGTGATGTAGGTGCCCTCGGCGTCGAGGATGAAGCTGCGGGCGTTGGGGATGGAAACGTAGCGGGCCAGAAGGTCGTACAGTTCGGAAAGGAGGATGTCGGCCCCGATGACGGCGAAGGGAAGTCCCCGTGCGTCGAAAACCAGCTTGGAGACGCTGATCATCAGCTCGTCCCCGTTGACTCCAAGGTAGGGCTGGGAGATCGCCTCGCCGCCGCCGGCCCGTACCGCGTTGACGAACCAGTCCCGGTCCCGCGCGTCGAAGCCGTACTCCGGCCGCCAGCCGGAACTGGTCATCAGGAACCCGCCCGGCTCGTTCCAGTGCAGCAGCCCGGTAACGTACAGGATGTCCACGCTGGGCAGGGAGGCGGCCATCTCGGCAAGGAAGCCTTCGACCTTTTCGGTGTCGGCCTGCCCGTCCTGCAGCAGGCTCATCGTCCCCAGCGCGGCGTAGCCCAGAAGGTGGAGGTTCCGCTGAAGGCTCATGTCCACCTGCTCCCTGACGTTGCGGGTGTTCTCCAGGACGTACTGTTTGACTTCCCGGTCGGCGGCCCGGTGAAAGGCCGTGGCGAAGACGACGCAGACGCCGACGACGATGGCGAGCACCCCGCAGAAAGTCGGCCAGGTAAGTTGGAGAATCAGCGAGTTCCTTCTTTTCATTGCGACCTCTTTTCCTTTGTTTTGCATGCGTTTACAAAATAAGCAGGTTTCGGGCAAAGTCAAGTTTCGTCCTCCGAAGGAGGACGAAACTCGGAGAATTTCCATCCTCCGGAGGAGGTCGGAAATTCTCCACAGCGGTTGTTGTGGGTTTTGTCGGGGGGAGATAAAGAGAAGAATTTTGAATTCTACGGCGGAAGTAGGTAAGGGCCTACATGATTTGAATGTCCGGGGTAAGCTTCCCGCCGGGCGGAAACGCTCGATGCGTTTCCGCCTCGGCGACCGGAGGTTACCGTGGGCCGTAATCCCCGATTGCCCCGCATAACCGATACCCGGTACGATGGCCGAGGAGGAAGCCGTGGAAAAAGTACTGATCGTGGGGCGGGGAGGAAGGGAACATGCGCTGGCCCGGCAATTCGCGCATTCGCCCTCGGTGGGCAGGGTCTTCGTCGCGCCGGGCAGCCCCGGAATGCGGGACGTGGCCGTTCCTCTGGGACTGGCCGAGGACGACTTCGCCGGCCTGGAAACCTTTGCCCGGCAGGAAGCCGTCGGCCTTACCGTGATCGGCCCGGAAGGTCCGCTGGTCGCCGGCCTTGCCGACCGGTTCCTGGCCGCCGGCCTTCCGGTGTTCGCCCCAACGGCCGCCGCCGCCGCCATCGAGGGAAGCAAGTCCTTCGCCAAGGGCCTTATCGACAGGGCCGGCATCCCCACCGCCGCCTACCGGGTTTTTACCGAACATGCGGCGGCCTTGGAGCATGTCCGCCGGGGCAGCTTCCCGACGGTGATCAAGGCCGACGGGCTTGCCGCCGGAAAGGGCGTGGTCGTTGCCGCCGATCTTGCCGAGGCCGAGGCCGCCCTGGACGAAATGCTGCGGCGGGACCGGTTCGGCCCTTCCGGCAGGACGGTCATCGTCGAGGAATTCCTGGAAGGCCGGGAGTTTTCCCTCATCGCCCTGGTTGCGGGCGAAACGGTGTTGCCCCTGCCGCCGGCCCGGGACCACAAACGGGCCTTCGACGGCGATCTGGGCCCCAACACAGGCGGCATGGGAGCCTATTCCCCGGTGCCGGACCTGGACGACCGCACCCTGGACCTCGCCGTCGAGGGAATCCTCAAAAAAACCGCCCGCGCGATGGTCGCCGAGGGCATCGGCTTCACCGGTTTCCTGTACGCCGGCCTCATCGCCACGAAAGAAGGCCCGAAGGTCATCGAGTTCAATGCCCGGCTCGGCGACCCCGAGGCCCAGGTCCTGCTGCCCCGGCTCGAGGGCGATCTATTCGCCACGGTCAAGGCCCTGGTCGGCGGTGCCGGCGATAAAATCCCGCCGCTTTCCTGCAGCCCGGATGCCGTCGCGGGCGTCGTCCTTGCTTCCCGCGGCTATCCCGGCGACTACGAAACCGGCTTCCCCGTCGAGGGCCTGGCCGACCTGGACCGGGAAACCCTGTCGTTCCACTGCGGCACCGACCTCAAGGACGGCGGCTTCGTCACCGCAGGCGGCCGCGTGCTGGTCCTCGCCCGCAAGGCCGCTTCCCTCAGCCTCGCCCGGCAGGAAGTCTACCGGGAAATCGAAAAGGTCCGCTGCGGCAACCTCTTTTATCGTAAAGACATCGGGGCGAATCTTGGATAACCGGGCCGGAACCGGGATCGTCTGACGGGACTTGCCGGATAGGGCACGGGCACGGCAACCCGCGGTTGATTCTTCTTAAAAATTGATTGTATTCGGAGGGTACATACCCCGCCATGCATGGCGGGGTTGCTGATTTCCGTGCCGGTATCTTGACACCGCCGGATAAAACCGGTAGCCTTATCCCCATGAGCGACACGCCTTCGCCGCAACAAGCAACAAGCAACAAGCAACAAGCAACAAGCAACAAGCAACAAGCAACAAGCAACAAGCAACAAGCAATTATGCACATTAACTGAACTTTGTCAATACCCTAATAGTGTATTTTTTCTTGCCTTACCGGTATGCTCCCTAACTTCCGAAAAAACATACCCGTCTTCCTCTCCGCAGACAATCGAGGGAAACGGTGCTGTTTAATTCCCTTGAGTTCGCTCTTTTTCTCCCGGCAGTGTTTGTTCTTTACTGGTTCTGCGCCGCAAGGAATTTGCGGGCGCAAAATCTGCTGCTGGTCGCCGCCAGTTATTTCTTTTACGGATGGTGGGACTGGAGATTTCTTGGCCTCATCGTGATCAGCACGTTGCAGGATTATTTTGTGGCGCAAAAAATACATGGCACCCAGGACGAACGCATGCGCAAGGTTTGGCTGATTGTCAGCATTGTCGTCAATATCGGTATTCTGGCTTTTTTCAAGTATTACAATTTCTTTATCCATAGTTTTGCCCGGGCGTTCAGTTTTCTGGGAACCGCCCCAAGCCTTCCGACCCTCAACATCATACTTCCCGTGGGCATCAGTTTTTACACGTTCCAAACGATGAGTTACACCATAGACGTGTACAGAAAAAAGTTGCTTCCCACCAAGGACCTGGTTTCGTTTGCGGCGTTTGTCGCATTCTTCCCCCTGTTGGTGGCCGGGCCGATTGAACGGGCAACCAATTTCCTGCAACAGTTTTTCGGCAAACGGGTATTTGACTACAATAAAGCCGTTGACGGCATGCGGCAAATTCTTTGGGGGCTTTTTAAGAAAGTGGTGATTGCCGACACCTGTGCCCGTTACGTGAATAATGTTTTTGGGCATGCGGCAGGCAAGTACGACAGGCCGGATGAAACCCTGTTTCTTGAGGCAGGCGGTACTTTGTTCGTTGCCGCGATTTTCTTTGCCTTTCAGATTTACTGCGATTTTTCCGGCTATTCCGATATTGCGATAGGCACGGCGCGTTTGTTTGGGTTCAATGCGACACGCAATTTTAACTTCCCGTATTTTTCCCGCGACATTGCGGAATTTTGGAGACGCTGGCATATCTCGTTAACCACATGGTTCCGCGATTACGTTTATATTCCCCTGGGCGGCAGCCGCGTGTCAAAGGCAAAAATAATCAGGAACACCTTTGTCATTTTTCTGGTCAGCGGTTTTTGGCATGGCGCAGCCCTAAAGTTTATTGCCTGGGGAATAATCCATGCCCTGCTTTTTCTCCCCGTTATCCTGCGCGGAAAAAACCGAACATATACCGATACCGTTGCGGAAGGAAAACTCCTGCCAAACTTCAGGGATATTTTCCGGATGGCAATAACCTTTCTGCTGGTAGTTTTCGGCTGGATATTCTTCCGGGCGGACGGTATCAAAGTGGCGTTTGCCTATCTTGGCGGCATGGCCGATATAAGCCTTTTCTTGCCGGGAATGCTGTACCGGAAAAAATGGGTACTGGAAACGGTAATCTTTATCGTGATTATGCTGGTCGTGGAATGGACAGGAAGGAACGATCAATTTGGCTTGGAACGGTTCGGCCTTACCTGGAAAAGGTTTCCAAGGTATGTTTTGTACCT
>WQZW01000191.1 GCA_009780545.1 Treponema sp. | reverse complement strand
TAGTCGATAGCGACTCTTCGGCTCAATCGTCGGGATTAATTTTTGTGGTTTATTCCGCCAATTAATGCGAGGGAATTATGCATTATACCGACAGTGCCCAAAAATGATCTCATTTGCCCAGGATCCGCTTTACGGAAACCGTTTGGTCCGCATGCGGACGATAAGATACGGAGAACGAGGCATGGCCAACAAAGGCCCAAACAACAAAAGCTTGGGGAATTTTCCCCGTTCTCCAATGAGGACGGGGAAAATTCCCCAAGTTCAATTGGCCGAAGGTACCATCCTCGGCCGGTCGACGGGGCTGCCGAGTCTCAGAAACAAATAGGACAGTTGACCTAATGGTAAAACTAGACTATACTTAAAGGTATGAGTGATTATCTTGATCCCCAGAATGAGGAACTGCTCAAGGACTTCTTCAGTGAGGCCAAAATGCAGGTCGATATGCTGGAGCAGAACATCCTTGTCCTCGAGACCGAGGGCATGAACAAGGATGCCGTTGACGAGATATTCAGAGCGGCGCATACCCTGAAAGGGGGATCGGCAACGGTTGAGATGATGGAGCTGTCGTCGTTCACTCATCTGGTCGAGGACGTGTTGGACGCGATCCGCTCCGACCAACTGCAGATCGACGAACAGGTTACCGACGTGTTGCTTGCGGCCATCGACGTCATCAAGGCGATGCTGGAATGCCGGATGGACGGCACCGTATATAAGGAAGATATTTCCGGGATAAGGGACAGGCTCTCTTCCCTGATGCCGGAGGGCAGCGGTTCGAGCCACAAGAAGTCGGCAAAGGCTGCGGCAAAACCGGCTCCCAAGCCGGGATCCAAACCCGCTCAGGCGACTTCCGGCTCCATGCTCGGCGAGGACGAGATACGGGAGTTGCGGGAATCCGCCGAGAGCGGGGTTCCCATCTACCGAATCTCGGTAACGATGGACAAGGACAGCCTGATGAACACCGTGGGCGGGATACAGCTCTATGCGGTGCTGAAGAACAAAGGCACGATCCTTAAAACCGCGCCGGATTTCGAGCAGCTTTACGAGGACAAGTTCTTCCCCATAGTCGACTACTTCCTGTCCAGCAGCCGAAAACCCGAAGAGCTGAAGGATGCGGTTATCCTTCCGGATGTTTCCCTCGATGCCGAAGTTACCGACATTTCCGCGCTGAAGGCCGCCGAGCCGGAGCCGGCCGCTTCCGCAAAGGCTGCGCCGGTTCAGGCCGCCGCACCCGAAGTTCAGGCGGCCGAACCTGTCGTCCAGGCCGTCGCGGCTCCGGTGCCTTCCGGGGAGGCCGCAGGGGCGAAACAGCCGGCTCCCGGCGGGGCAAGTGCCGAGGATGCGAAAAAAGCCGGCAAGGAAGCCGGCTCGATATTGCGGGTGGATTCCAAGAGGATCGACGACCTGCTCAACCTGGTTTCGGAAACGGTCATCACCAAGGCCACCTTCAACCAGATAAGCGGGCAGTTCAGTAAACTGGTTTCCCAGCTTCAGGAGATCGAGGGGCAGTACCGGGAAAAGATCAAGAGCCTGTTCGACAGCCTGCCCAGCTACCTGGACAACATACAGGGCGGAAAGTCGGTCAAGGACGTCCGCAAGGAAATCAACGATAACTACGGGGATATTTTTTCCCTGTTCGACGGCTTCGATACCTCCTTCAAGAACAACATGGGCAAGTTCCGTTCGACTTCCCAGAACCTGGGACGCATCACCAGCGAGCTCCAGGAAGGGGTCATGCGGATACGGATGGTTCCCATCGACCAGATCTTCAGCCGATTTCCCCGCCTGGTGAGGGACCTGTCCAAAACCCTGGGCAAGAAGATCAACCTGGTCATCGAGGGCAAGGAAACCGAGCTGGACAAGTCGGTGATCGAGGACCTGCTGGACCCGATAATGCACTCGGTGCGGAACTCGTTGGACCACGGAATCGAGCCTGTCGAGGTGCGCAGGGCCGCCGGCAAATCCGAGGAAGGCCGGGTGCTGCTGAAGGCCACCAATGAAGGCAACATGATCGTCATCGAGATTTCCGACGACGGCAAGGGAATAGACGTGGATGCGGTCAAAGCAAAGGCCGTCGAACGCGGACTGATCAGCCCAAACAAGATACTCACCGGTATCGAGGCCTTCAACCTGATCTTCGACCCCGGTTTTTCCACGGCAAAGCAGATCACCAGCATCTCCGGTCGCGGCGTGGGCCTGGACGTGGTGCGCCGCCAGATCGACAAGCTCAACGGCACGGTTACCGTCAGCTCCGAGCTGGGCAAGGGAACCAAGTTCACCATCAAACTGCCGCTGACCCTGGCCATCATCCAGGGCCTGCTCGTCCGGGTCGGACCGGAGATCTACTCGATCCCCATCACCAGCGTCATCGAAAGCCTTCGGATCAAGCCGGAAGAGATCAACCGCATCGACAACTACGAGGTCTTCAACATCCGTAACGACGTCATCTCGTTGCTCCGCCTCAACCGACTGTTCGGCATTCCGACCGAGGAGAACCGGGACTACAACTTCATCGTCATCGTGGGAACGGCGGAACGGAAGATGGGCTTTATGGTAGACAGTCTTATCGGCGAGGAAGACGTGGTCATCAAGCCATTGCGGGACCAGTTTACCAATTCGCCCGGCATTGCCGGCGCATCGATACTGGGCGACGGCTCGGTTTCCCTTATCCTGGACATAAGCCAGCTTCTTGAACTGGGCCTGAAAAAGGAAATGGAACAACGTCAAACTCGGGAAACCTCGACACGGTAGCCCGAGAGCGAAAGGCTAAAACGGTAGGTTAAAATGGCAGCAGCAATAAAGGATCTTGCCCAGGTCAATGCCGACCTTCAGGCACAGAAAGAGCGGGTCGAAACCGTAGATTTCAAGATGATCACCTTTTCCCTCGGGGGGAAGGACTACGGCGTGGACATCCTCAACGTGAAGGAAATCGCCAAGGCCGACAAATTTACCTTCGTGCCGAATGCGGCTTCCTTCGTCAGGGGAGTGTACAACCTGCGGGGCGACATCATCCCGGTAATCGACCTGCGGACCTTCTTCCACCTTCCGGCCGAGAAAAAGATCGACGACCAGGAAAACATGCTGATCCTCCGTATCAACGAGCAGGTTTACGGCACGGTGGTCGACAGAATCGACAAGGTCGTGGGCGTGAACAAGGAAGCGTTGCAGCCGCCGCACCCGATTTTCGGCGACATCAACGTCAAGTACATTTCCGGGATTATGGAGAAGGAAGGCGAGCTGTACGTCATTCTGGACGTGATGCGGATATTCAGCCAGAAGGAAGAGGTCAAGGAAAAGGGCCTGGGATCGGTGGGCGTTTCCGGCGACTTCTTCGTCCCGCCTCCGGCGGAGGAAATGCCGGAAGAACGGAAGGAGCAGCCCGCCGTGGTGGATTCCGCCATCGGTTTCCTGGCGGAAGGGCTTGCCGCCCTCAAGCACTTTGCCGTTTCGCCCCTGAACGAGGGCTGGATGAGCCGCCGTTTTGCCGAATGGCGTACCATGAGGGCCGGAGGCGAACTGCAGTTGCGGAACGCCGCCGATGCCGAGGAATACCTTTCCGACTTCTACTCGCCGTATTCCGGCAGTTTCTGGGGTTCGAGCTATGCGAAGGCCGTCAAGGATGCCCTGCCGGAACTTTCTTCGGTAAACATCCAAGTATGGAACGTGGGTTGCGGGAAGGGCTATGAAACTTTATCGTTTGCCTGTATACTCAAGACCAGGTATCCGAAGTCGCAGATCAAAATCTGGGCGAACGACAACGACATCATGGCGATAAGCCAAGCTCCGAACATGATCTTCGAGCTGGCCAACGTTCCGGACTATTGCCAGTCGTTCTTGGTCAAGGGGAATAACGGTTATTCCTTCAACCAGGAGATAAAGGATTCGGTGATCTTTGAGTATCATGACGTGTTGCACGACAATCCTTTGCCGGGCCTGGATATTATCCTTGCCAGGGATACGTTGTCGTTCTTCTCGGCACAGGAACAGGAAGGACTGGTAAACAGCTTTTCGGAAAAGCTGAAGAGCCAGGGCATGGTGATCCTGGGGAAAAACGAGGAACTTCTGGGCAGCAAGTGGGTCCCGATTTCCAGTGACCTTGTTTCGGCATTTATGTACAATGCCTAAGGTTGCGGTCGGTGACAATCGCCTTGTTTTTGATGTCGTGGCCATTTTCGT
>WQZW01000190.1 GCA_009780545.1 Treponema sp. | reverse complement strand
GCGCGCGTTTTCCCGGCGGGGTTCA
The DNA here is from genome assembly GCA_009780545.1 of Treponema sp. Next base: position 4,188 of record WQZW01000190.1, on the reverse strand, counting down.
AGTCCCGTTTCCCGAAGGATAGCAATTCCACTCGGTATATGGTAGGATCACTGATAATTGCGAGAGTGGTGAAATGGCAGACACGCCGGATTTAGGTTCCGGTGCCTTCGGGTGTGGCGCACGCTGCCCCGGATAAATCCGGGGCGCATTTGCCGGAAGTGCGGCGCCGTTGCCGGTGCTACGCCGTGGCGCATTTATCCATTCACACGCTGCGCGCGCGTTTTCCCGGCGGGGTTCAAGTCCCGTTTCCCGAAGGATAGCAATTCCACTCGGTATATGGTAGGATCACCAATAATCGCGAGAGTGGTGAAATGGCAGACACGCCGGATTTAGGTTCCGGTGCCTTCGGGTGTGTGGGTTCAAGTCCCATCTCTCGCATCGGTTCCGTTTATTCGTCCCGGGCCGGCTTTACCAGCCTGAACCCGACGAAGAAATACCTGCTCTGTGGGGCGAGCCAGTCGCGGTATGCCGTGCGGCCGGTTTCGGCACCGAAGCTCCAGCTTCCGCCGCGGAGGACGCGGGCCATTCCCGAGGGCGGGCCTTCAGGATCGTCCCGGTCCGCTTCCGTGTAATCGCCGTACCAGTCGTGGCACCATTCCCAGACATTGCCGCTCATATCGAAGAGGCCGAGCTCGTTGGGCTTTTTCGTTCCCGCCGGCCGGGTCCGCCCGCCGCTGTTCCCCAGATACCAGCCCACCTCGTCGGGACTGTCGCCGCCGGCATGGGCAAAACCGCGGGACCTCTCGCCTCCTCGGGCGGCATATTCCCACTGGGCCTCGGTCGGCAGGCGGTAGCCGGTGCTGCCCTCGACGATTTCCGCCCCGTTCCAGCCGGCGTCGAAGGCGGTCGGTACCTCGCCCCACTTTTCCGGATCCGTGCTTCCGGCGATACGGTATGCCGGAGTCAGAGCGTCCCTCATGCTGAGTTTGTTGGCATAGACCAACGCGTCGTACCAACTGACCCGTTCCACCGGTAGGCTATTTCGGTCGAAACCAATCTCGTCCTCGACCGGAAACCAATCCTCGTCAAAGGAATTCGTTCCGTCAAAAAAGCTCGGTTCGCCGCCTATCAGGTCCTTCCATTCGCCCTGGGTCACCGGCCTTGCCGCCATGGAAAAACCGCCGAGGCTTACCTCCCGCACCGGTCTTTCGTCGTCGTCGCCCGTTCCCTCAGGGCTCCCCATCAGGAACTTTCCCCCGGCCACCGAAACATAGGGATCGGCCTCCCCGCCCTTCGCCTGACAGCCCGCCAGTGCAAGGACGGCCGCGGCAGGCACCGCCCACCAAACATGTTTGACCATACGCTCCTCCTGAATGCCGACCTTCATTTTCGGCCCGAAACACAATTCATAATGATCCTGCCTTTTTTGTTTTGCGGGAATCCCTCCGGTATCCCCGCAAACTATTTTCCGCAGGATCAAGCCATGATAAATGCGGCCGAGTGAAACGCGGCACAAACGATTAAAAAAGGAATTCGGCGGGCAAGCTGCGGAAAAGCCGACAGCCTCAGCCCGGAGGCCAGAGCAGCCTCCGCCCGCCGAGGATGTGCAGGTGGAGGTGGCCCACCGTCTGCCCGCCGTCCCTGCCGGCATTGATCACGAAGCGCGCGCCTTCCTCGGCAAGGCCCAGTTCCCGGGCCAGCTCCCCGGCCTTTTGCAGAAGCCGGCCGGCAAGCGGGGCATCATCCGCACCGAGTTCGAAAAGGCTCGCGATATGCCGCTTCGGGATCAAGAGGTGATGTGTCGGGGCCGCCGGGTTCAGGTCGGCGAAACAGAGCAGCGCCTCGTCCTCGAACAGTATCCGCGCCGGGATTTCGCCCCGAGCTATCTTGCAGAAAATGCAGTCGTCCATAACCCATCGTACCGGCAATCGGCCGCTTGTTCCATAACCGCCAACCGAAACCCGACAATTCTCAACTTCAAGATACCGGCACATGGCCGACAAAGATTACGCCGAAAGCTACCATTACCCACCTGAAGCAAACTTGTGGCTTGCTTGAAGCCGGGTTGAAGGACGTGTTCTCCTCTTCCTCCGTGTAACTCCGTTTTTAAAATTCTTCGATCCGGAAGAAGAATCAACCACGGAGTTTCAATCCGTGGTTCACCCGAAGGTTAAACTGAGATTTGCTGACAAGGCACCCGAATTGCTTGACGCCGGCCGGCTCCCATGGTAGGATGGGCTACCAAGGGAAAGGTGGTTTTTATGGTTACGGAAGGCCCGTCTTTTGTCCTGAAGGGAACTATCTGCCATTCAAAGTCCGTGCGGGAACTGGAAACGGTGCCAAACGGATTTGCCGTATGCGAAAGCGGGGTTTCCGCCGGCGTTTTCCCGACGCTGCCCGAACGCTTCCGCTCCCTTCCGCTGGTCGATCACGGTGACTGCCTCGTCATTCCGGGCCTCTGCGACCTGCACGTCCATTCCGGCCAGTATCCCCTGCGGGGCTTCGGCATGGACCTGGAACTCCTGGACTGGCTGAACACCTACGTCTTTCCCGAAGAGGCGAAATACGCCGAGCTTGACTACGCCGAAAAGGTATACGGCGGCTTCGTGGACGACCTGGTTCGGGGGGCCACCACCCGGGCAAGCGTTTTCGCCACCGTCCACGCCGGCGCGACCCTGCGCCTGATGGAACGGCTGGAGGGCTCGGGGCTGGTTTCCTACGTCGGCAAGGTGAACATGGACCGCAACAGCCCGGACTCCCTCCGGGAGGAATCGGCGGCGGCGAGCCTGGCCGCGACCCGGGCCTGGCTGGAGAAGGCCGTCGGTTTTGCCGACACAAGGCCCATTCTCACCCCCCGTTTCGTTCCTTCCTGCAGCGACGACCTTATGAAAGGGCTCGGTTCCCTGCAACGGGAATTCCGGCTGCCGGTGCAGTCGCACCTTTCGGAAAACCGGGGGGAAGTCGCCTGGGTTCGGGAGCTGGCCCCGGATGCGGCATCCTACGGCGAGGCCTACGGGCGTTTCGGGCTGTTCGGCGGGGAAGGCGTTCCCACGATCATGGCCCACTGCGTCCTGAGCGCCGGCTCCGAGGAGGAACTCCTGCTGAAAAACGGCGTGTACCTCGCCCACTGCCCCCAATCGAACGTCAACCTTTCCTCCGGGATCGCCCCGGTCAGGCGGTTCCTGGACCGGGGGATGCGGATCGGGCTGGGCAGCGACGTGGCCGGCGGGACCGGCACCTCGATCCTCAGGGCGATGGCCGACGCGATCCAGGTTTCCAAGCTGCGCTGGAGGCTGGTCGATCAAAACGACGCGCCGCTTACCGTGCCGGAAGTGTTCTATCTGGCGACCCTGGGCGGGGGAAGCTTTTTCGGCAAGGTCGGCAGCTTCGCCGCAGGCTACGAGTTCGATGCCGTGGTGATCGACGACGCGGTGCCGGGATTTGCCCCGGACCTGCCGCCGGAATCCCGCCTGGAGCGGGCGATCTACCTTTCCTCCGAAGTGAAGATCCTTGACAAGTACGTCAGGGGCCGGCAGATAAAGAGAACGTAGCGCCTTGCCCTTGAAGGCGGGGCGTTGCGGGGCAGTCGCGTACTTCGTTTTCCGTCGGAAAACCGCATTATAGAAAGAAAAGTTTTTACAAGGAAGGAATTATGAACAGGTTTCTTGCATCGTTCAAGCTGAAGGAAAACGGCACGACGGTCCGTACCGAGATCACCGCCGGCATCACGATCTTCTTCGCCACGGTCTACACGGTGATCGTCGTCCCCGGCATGGTGAGCTTCGGCGACCAGCAGGTGGCGAACGGGGTGTTCTTCGCGTCCTGCATCGCCGCCGCCTTCGGCACCCTGCTGATGGCCTTCGTCGCCCGGCTTCCCTTCGCCCAGGCTCCCGGCATGGGGCTGAGCGCGTTTTTCGCCTTCACCGCCATGCCGGCCCTTCTCGCGCTTTCCGGCGACCCGAACCTGCCGGTGGTCAAGCAGTACCAGATGGCGCTCACCCTCGTCCTTGTCTCCGGCACCTTGTTCGTGCTGGTTTCGGTGTTCGGTATCAGGGAAATGATCATCAACGGAATCCCCAGGAACATCAAGCTGGCGCTGGCCTCCGGCATCGGGCTTTTCATCACCCTGCTCGGGCTCAAAAACGCCGGGATCGTGGTGGGAAGCCCGGCCACCTTCGTCACGCTGGTGAACTTCGGCGACTTTGCCGGGAACGGGACGGCCGTTCTCGGGGCCTCCCTTTCGCTCTT
>WQZW01000189.1 GCA_009780545.1 Treponema sp. | reverse complement strand
GGAAGACGAACGTGCCGCCTTCTTTAAGGAAGAACTCGCAAAGGCCGGAGTCGCAAGCTTCCTCTGCAAGGCTCCCGGCGGAACCGGTCTCTTCCTGGTAATCCGGGCCGGCGGAACGACCAGGATCGCCGCCTCACCGGGTGCCTCGCTGGCCCTTTCCCTCGGCGATCTCCCCCCCGGCCTTGTCGCAAGAGCCCGGGCTGTGGTGCTGGACGGCTACATGCTGGACCGCCTTCCCCTCGTCCATGGCATCCTCGACCTTGCCGACCGCCGCCGACTCCCCGTGGTCCTGGACGTAGCCTCGCCGGATCTGGCCGGGGAACAGGCCCGGGCAATCCTCGGTTACACCCTCCGCTCCCGGCTTATCCTTTTCATGAACGCCGCCGAAAGCATCGCCTTCTGGCAGGCTATAGCCAGCCTGGGCGAATCCCCCCCGCCAGAGGGCGACGACCGGGAAGGCTTCGTCCTGCAGACCGTCTGCCCGGCCCTGAAGCCGCTCACCGAAAAAGGCCCCTTCCCGATCATCGTGATCAAGCTGGGCGAAAAAGGGGCCGTCGTGCTTTCCGGCGGGAAACTGTACCGGGCCGAAACCCGGAAGGCCGAACCCAAGGACACCGTCGGTGCAGGAGACGCCTTCTGTGCGGCCTTTATGTCGGCCTGGTTGCGGGGCTTCGACCTTCCGGAATGTGCCGACCTGAGCAACAAGGTTGCGCGGAAAGTGCTGGCCGTGCATGGGACCGGCGTAGGGCGGGAAGCGCTGGCTCCGTTTGCGGAGTTGCTAGGAAGTAAAAACGGTCCGCCGTCCTTCGGATGATGGACCTCCCTGAATAAACGGGTGGAGTTTTGCTCCGCAAAACTCCATCCCGCCTTTACAAAACCGCGGCGATGCCGAGAATGGCACAGATGACGAGGAACTGTATGGCCAAAAGCCAGCCCATAAACCTGAACCAGGTACCCAGCCCTATGCGGGCCAGCGCAAGACCGCCGATTACCGATGCGGAGGTCGGCGTAATCAGGTTGACCAGCCCGGATGCGGACTGAAAGGCGGTAACGACCAGCTCCGGGTTGACGCCGGCGAACTCACCCATCGGTCCCATAATCCCCATGGTAGCCGCCGCAAGGCCGGAGGTCGAGGGAATCAGGAAGGACATTGGCAGGTAGAAAATGAACGTCAGCACGATGAAGATGCTGGAGGCAAGACCGCCGAGGCTCGTTTCGCCCCAGTTCAGTATGGTGTCGGTGATCAGGCCGTTGTTCATCACGACCTGGATGCCCCGTGCGACCGCAACGATAATCGCCACGCCCAGCATATCGCCCGCTCCCGACAGAAAGCTGTTGATAAACTCCGATTCCTTCATTTTGTAGACGACGGCTATGATAATCGCCATCGCCATGAACAGCATCGTGATCTCGTTGAAGTACCACCAGCCCAGAGGCAACATTCCCTTGCCCAGGAACGCGCCCAAAACGGGAATCCCCGAAAGCCATTCCGTAACGTTGACAAAAATGGTGAAGTTCGCATTCAGCTCGTCCCAGGGAATGAGGCCGGCGATCATGATCACAAAGGTCGCAAAAAAAAGGCCGTTCACCAGTTTCTGCTTTTTGCTGATTTCGGCTTGGCTTTCCAGCGCGCCGATGGAGAAGTGGCGCAGGACTTCCTCCCGCTTCGCATAAACGAGGGAGCGTTTCGGGTCCTTCTCGACCTTGCAGGCGTAACGGTAGACGTACAGTATCGAGATTCCGGTGAGGGCTACGAGCATCAGCAGGCGAAGGCCGATTCCCTGCCCCATGGATATTCCCAGGGTGGCCGAGGCCACGCCGGTAGCGAAGGGATTGACGGTCGAGGCAAGCACGCCCACGCCGGAACCCACGATGATGATCGCCGTGGCCACGACGGTGTCCAGCCCGATTGCCAGCATCACCGGGACGATGAGGGCGTAGAAGGCCAGCGTTTCCTCCGCCATGCCGAAGGCCGAACCGCCCAGGGCGAACAGGATCATCAGAACCGGGATCAGCATTTTCTCCCTGCCCTTGAACCTGCGTATCGTGGATGCCAGGCCGGCGTTCAGTGCGCCGGTTTTATTGACGATGCCCAGGAATCCGCCGATCATCAGCAGGAAGAAGGCAATCTCCACGGCGGCGGAAGTTGCCTTCACGTAGCCGTCGGCCTCCGTTCCGACCATTCCCCGAATCGGCGCCATCAGCACGTCCCAAAGCCCCTGCGGATTCTGCTCCACCCGTTGGTACGATCCGGGAACGACGTTCCGCCCCTGATACTCGTAGCTCCCGGCCGGTATGAGCCATGTAAGCACCGCCGTGGCCGCTATTATAATGAAGAGAACCGTGTATGCCGAAGGAAGCCGAAACCCCTTTTCCGTTTTCTTACCATCCATTGTGTAACCTCCATTGCAATTTTACCGGAATTCGGGAAGGGTTACAAGCTGGTCCAATCGGCCGGGAGCCGATTGGACTATGGAGATTTGCGTAGCAAATCTCCACGCCTTGGTTCTGGCGGAATCGGCAGGTTACGCATGGGCGGTTTGTTGTTTTTTCTATACATGCTCAAGGGATGCCTGATGTTGCACATTGTTGGAATATATTGACAAAATTGCTAATGTTTATTAATATCGAAGAAAAGGTGATAAACGATATTTGCGACGTATGATGTATGGAAGAAATCGAAACAACCGAAGTAAAGTGGAGTTGGAGCTATTGTAAAACAGGATTAAATGTCTTACCATAAGTAGAAACGGAGGGAACAAAATGAAAAAACTTAAAAGAACTATTCTGGCAACGGTATCTATCGCCGCAATTATTATCGGATGTACCGGTACCAATAAAAACAGCAATATTATCTCGTTTGATGATATAGAACGTTTTGAGGATTTGACAAACGGGCAACGGCAAGCTCTGGAAGACGAACTTAGGCTTTCGTTTGATTTTTTCTGGACGCAGGCAAATACAAACCCAAATTCGCCGGGCTTTGGCCTTATCCCGGACAGATGGAACCTTTTGACAGGCAGCGTCGGATATTCCTCGACAGCGGCGACGGGCTTTGGACTGGCAACCATTGCCGTTGGAGTTGACGAGGGATTTATCACCTTCGAGGAAGGGGAAGCGCGCGTCTACGGTACCGTCCGCACTTTACACGATCTTCAGACAAACGGCAACTCGGCGCATCAAGGCGTTTTCTATCATTTTTTGGATATGCAAACCGGACTTCGATCATCGGGTTGGAACGATGCGTCAACCATCGACACTGCCCTACTTGTTGCCGGAATGATGACGGCGGGTGAATTCTTTGGCGGCAGGATAAAGGAAACTGTCCAGTTGATTTATTCACGCATAAACTGGGCATATTTTGTCAACGATTACCATCCAAACAGCAGGTGGAACGGAAGGCAGTTTGTCAGCATGGGTTTTCGCTCCGATTCCAACTCCAATCCAGATCGGCCCGGATTACTTTCCAATTGGGACTGGTATGCCGAGCAAATCATTCTGTATATTTTGGCGGCGGGCACGCCAAATCCTGACTTCAGGATTGACGAAAGGCCGTTCTATCAGATGAATCGCCCAGCAGGTCAATGGGGGGAAGGTAACAAATTTATCTATTCTTTTTTTAACAGCATATTTACCCACCAGTTTACGCATGCGTTTGTCGATTTTCGCGGAACCCGCGACCGTTCCGGCATTGACTGGTACCAGAATTCCGTTGATGCATCTCTCGCTTCATGGCAGTGGACGATTGACAACAAAAACAGGAGCAAAAGTTTTAGTGAAGTATCTTGGGGATTATCGGCAAGCGACTGGAGCGGAGGGTACAGCGGCTACCTGGGTACGCCGCCCAGAGGATGGAATCCGGATTCGGGATACTCCCTAGTTGAGGGTACCGTGAATACCCAGGGAGCATTAAGTTCGATAATTTTTACCCCTGCGCAAAGCGTTCATGCCCTTATGTACTACAGATCCATTCCTGAACTTCAAGGCCGGTTCGGGCTTATGGGAGCTTTTGACTTGGATAAAAACTGGTTTTCAACCGATATCATCGGAATTGATAAGGGCATAACGGCGCTTATGTTTTCCAATTTCAGGAACGGTCTTGTACAAAAATATTTTATGCAAAGCGATGCCGCCATTGGCGGCATGGAGCGACTTGGAATTACGCAATGACATTTATCTCGCCATAATTGTCGGTTGCGGAAGATCCTCCCAGATAAAT
>WQZW01000188.1 GCA_009780545.1 Treponema sp. | reverse complement strand
GATGGACTATGCACAGTTGGCCCGGGAGATTTTGGATCTTGTGGGCGGAAAGGAAAATGTGAGCGGCAATGCCGCATGCATGACGCGGCTCCGGGTTTCCGTCAGGGACATTGACAAAGTTGACTTTGCGAAACTCAAGGCACTGGACGGCGTTCTCGGCGTGGTAAAACAGGACACGCTTCAGATCGTGCTGGGGCCCGGCAAGGTGAACCATGTTATGGAAGCTTTTAGCAAACTTACCGGGCTTGCCGCCGGAGTGGAAATTGCCGACGTAAAGGCCGTTGCGGAGGATAAAAAGGCCGCACAAAAAGCCAAATACGATAAACCGGTACAGCAGTTCCTTAAAAGGATTGCCAACATTTTTATTCCGCTGTTGCCGGGAATTATCGCCGCCGGCCTTATCAACGGAATTACCAATGTTATCAACGTTGGCTCTGGCGGTTCGCTTTCCGGCATTTGGTGGTACGAGACGATCCGGACCATGGGTTGGGCGGTGTTTGCGTTTCTGCCGCTTCTGGTCGGTGCCAATGCCGCCAGGGAATTTGGCGGATCGCAGGTTCTGGGCGCGATTGCCGGAGCGATGTTCGTCGCCTTTCCTTCCATGCCCCTTTTGGGGACGTTTCACGACGCGCGGGTAATCATTCCGATTATCGGCCAGGTGTTCAATCCGGCGGCCGGCGGTTTGATCGCGGCTCTCATCGCCGGCATTTTCTTTGCGGTTCTTGAAAAAAATATCCGCAAGTTTATGCCTACTTTTCTTGACACTTTTTTCACGCCGCTTCTTACGGTGATTGCCGGCGGACTTGTTGCCGTGCTTTTTTTGCAGCCGGTCGGTTACTGGCTTACCCAAGGCGTATTTGCCGGTATTTCCTGGATATACGATACTCTGGGCGGATTCGCCGGCTACATTCTTTCGGCAAGTTTCCTGCCGCTTGTTGCCGTGGGCCTTCATCAGGCGCTCACCCCGATTCACGTTATGCTTAACGATCCGACCGGTCCGACGGCCGGAGTCAACTACCTGCTTCCCGTTTTGATTATGGCCGGCGGCGGACAGGTCGGGGCCGGAATTGCGTTGTATGCAAGAACCAAAAACCGGCGGCTAAAACGCTTCCTCCGCGATTCGCTTCCCATCGGCATTTTGGGGATTGGCGAACCTTTAATGTATGCGGTAACGTTGCCGCTTGGAAGACCGTTCGTCACCGCTTGCCTTGGTGCGGGGCTTGGGGGAATTCTTGCCTGGGCCTTTAACCTTGGCGCGATTTCCGTCGGCGTGTCCGGCCTTTTCGGTTTGCTGATTGTTGTCCCGGGAACGCAGCTTCAGTTCGTTATTGCGATGCTGGGCGCGTATACCGGCGGATTTTTGGCGACGTACTTTTTCGGCGTGGATGAAAAACGGATTGTCGAAGTTTACGGAGAGAGCGAGTAAAAGTGGAAACGGGATTTTCCTATTACTTCGGAACGGATACTGAAAAAAACAAAGCCATTCTCGCAAAGGCTGCCGATGCGGGAATGCGCTATGTTTTTACTTCCATGCACATTCCGGAAGAAAAGGTCGAGAATTACCGGGAAAAGGTACTCGAATTTATACGTGCCTGCCGAAGCCGGAACTTCAAATGTATGGTTGACGTGAGCCCGCACACGCTTGAAAAATTACGCTGTGCGGATTACGGCGAACTTGCGGCACTCGGCGTGGAACATCTTCGTCTTGACTTCGGTTTTTCCAACAAAGAAATCGTGGAACTTTCCCGCTCCTTCAACATCGTTTTTAACGCATCGACGCAAAGCCAGTCCGACCTGGACGACTGGCGGAACCTTGGTGCGGACTTTTCAAGATTTTTTGCCTGTCACAATTTTTACCCAAAACCTTTGACCGGCCTCTCGATGGAAAGCGTTGCTAAAACAAACGCCCGCCTTACATCGCAGGGATTTACCACAATGGCTTTTGTCGCCGGGGATAAACCCGGTGAAGCCGGCCGTCGAGGACCGCTTTTTGCCGGCCTGCCGACGGTCGAGGAACACCGTGCTGCGGATCCGTTTTTGTCCATGCTGGCTTTGCGTTTTGATGCCGGTTGCGACATAGTTCTTCTTGGCGACATCGACGCAAGCGATGAAACGTGGCGACGCATAAAGGAATACAACGAAGGTTATGTCAGCCTGCGCTCGATTCTTGATTCCGACTTTGAGAATCTAAAAAATATCGTTCACCATGATCGCCCGGATTCCAGCGAGCATGTTTTGCGGTCGGTTGAATCGAGGCTTGCCGGACGCAAGGTTGCACCCAAAGGCCGAGCCGATCCCCGCAAAGCCGGCGATGTTTTCATCAGCAACAGTAATTTTCTACGCTACGAAGGCGAACTGGAAATCGCCCGGAAGGAACTTGATCCCGACGAACGGGTTAATGTTGTCGGTCATGTGCATCAGGAAGATTTGCCGTACGTGAGATACATCAAGGACGGGTTGGGATTTATGTTACAGTAGCGTATGGCACCGATGAAATCAAGCCCGACAAGACTTCTGTTTTTTTCATGTCTGCTTACACTGACATTCCTGTTCTTCGGTTGCCGGGTTGAGAAAGACGATTTTCTTGACGCAAGTTCCATTCGGAAGGTTGCTGTCTGGTATGTCGTTGATGGTGATACGATTCGTCTGGAAAACAAACAATATGTACGGTTTCTCGGGGTAGATACTCCGGAGATGACCACGAAGCCACCAGAGAAAGGGGCCGTGGCCGCAACGAACTTTACCAAGAGCAAGATCGGAGAGTACGTCTGGCTTGAGGCCGACGGTCCCGACCGTGACCAGTATAACAGGTTGCTCCGCTATGTCTGGCTTCGGGAGCCGGTCAACCCGAGGGACGAAAAGGAGATCCGCGAGTACCAGCTCAATGCCCTATTGCTCGAACACAAGCATGCCAAGACGATGATGACCAATAACATAAAGAACGGCCCCCTGCTCAAGAAAATCGAACAGGAAGCCAAGAAAAAGTGAGGGGCCGTTAGAACAATTGTGCCCGGGCAACCCTTGCTTAGGGTGCCCCCATTTCAAGTAACTTGGCTTCGTTCCAGTAAGCGTCCATCCGACCGAGGTTTTCGGCGGACATTTCCTCGCCGGCCTCGCGCATCTTCCGTTCGACATGCCGGAAACGTAGGCCGAACTTGTCATTTGCCCTGCGGAGTGCCAGCGACGGCTCGACCTTGGCATGCCGGCAGAGGTTTACCACGGCAAAAAGCAGGTCGCCCAGTTCCTCCTCCTTGGACTCGGCATTGCTGATCTTCACCGCAGCCAAAGCCTCACCCAGTTCCTCGTGGATTTTGTCTACCACGCCCTGCATGTCCGGCCAGTCAAATCCGACCTTGGCCGCCTTTTTTTGCAGTTTGAAGGCCCGATCCAACGGAGGCAAGGCCCCGCTCACCTCATCCAGAACGGAATCCTTGGGCTGCCGGCCTTCCTGTTCGACCTTGATCCTCGCCCAATTCTCCAGAACCTCGACCTCGTCCTTCACTTCCAGCCCGCCGAATACGTGCGGATGCCGCCGCACCAGCTTCCCGCAAATGCCCTCCAGCGCATCGCCCACCGAGAACAGCCCCCGCTCCTCGTGCATGTAGGCGATCATCGTTACTAGAAGGTACAGGTCGCCCAGTTCTTCCCTGATATGCCCCGGCTCCCCCTCGTCGATTGCCTGGATGCACTCGTAGGTTTCCTCGATCAGATTGCCCCGCAGCGATTCGCTGTCCTGCTTGCGGTCCCAAGGACAGCCGTCCGGAGCCCGCAGCCTGGCGATTATCTCATACAGCGACTTGAAAGCATCGGCGGTGTTCGTTTTCGCTTCGTTCATAGCCGATGTTAGCACGGTAGAGGAGCGATTGCCAATCTCCGCCTGTTAGCTTATTAGATCATGCGGGGGGCCAAGCCCCGCAGTAGCGGGTCTCGACCTACCCCCCGAACGGGGCGGCCAGCAAAGGCGCGCGTAGTGCGTGGATGAATGAGGCGCCACGCCGAGAGCGCCAAATAAGGCACCGCAGATTGAAAAGGCGCGAAGGCTTTAGCCGGAGCAGCGCGCGACTGCCCCCGTAACGCCCCCGCATCTACCATCTACCGGCAGGGCAACAGCATTTACTTTAGTGTAAGGGAAAACCATGCTCAACGGCCATTCCCACATACACCGTCTGCTGTTTTTAGCCTGTCATCTGTGGCCGCATCGCAATATGCAGGCGTTTTTTC
>WQZW01000187.1 GCA_009780545.1 Treponema sp. | reverse complement strand
GGGCTACTACTACCAGTGGTTCCTCTCGCAGAAGCTCAAGGGCGACATCAAGGAGTACTTCATCAAGGACTACATCCTGTGGATGACCAAGGAGGCCGACGGGGTGCAGGCCGTGGACAAGGTCGTCCGCAGCGCCTTCTGGCGGCACATCCCCTTCTCGCAGGAAGTCAAGGAAAAGCTCCGCAACCGAAGCTACGTCTACCAGGAACTGTACCAACGGGATCTCAACCGGGCCAAGTCCGATGGCTATTGAGATGAAGATCGGGAAAAGGTCCCGGAATCAAGGAAGCCGCATGGAGGGGGGCCAAGCCCCCCTTCACTCCGGCCAAAAGTTGCCGCTTTGCGGCAACCTTCGTCCTCCGTTACCCCCCGAGCGGGGCGCTGCCCCGCAACGCCCCGCATTTGCGGCGTGGGGTTCTGTTTCGCGAAATTCAATCCGCCCTTACCCAAAAACGATTCCCGTACCGCCGGCCTTCCTTGTGGCCGTTCTCCTATTGCCGCTTCTCCTTGCCGGTTGCCGACAAAGCCCGGAGCCCCAGATCGAGCTTGCCCTGGGAACGGTCTGCATCGTCAACCTCTACGAGGACGGAACCGACCGGCTGTACTCCCGCATCTTTTCCAGGATACGGGAGATAGACCGCCGAATGACCGACTTCCCCCCGATCGGGGACGAACCGCCCTCCGAGATCATCCGCATAGCGGAATTTGCCGGCATCCGCCCGGTGGAAGTCGGCCCGGACCTCATCGATGTGCTGCGGCGGGCCCTGCATTTCGCCGAGCTTTCCGGCGGGGCCTTCGATCCCACGATCGGTCCCCTGAGCAAACTCTGGTTCCGGGAAAACCCCGAAAATGCCGTTCCGTCAAGGGAGGCCGTCGATTCCGCCCTTTCCCTGGTAAACTGGCGGGACCTCGAAATCGACGTCGAAGCCGGCACCGCATACCTCCGGCGGCCGGGAATGTCCCTGGACCTGGGCGGCATTGCCAAAGGCTATGCCGCCGACGAGGCGGCGCGTCTTGCGGCCGAGGCCGGCGTCCGGCGTGCGGTGATCGACCTGGGCGGTAACATCCTCGTGGTCGGCTGGCTGCAACGGGGGAGCGGCACCCTCGCCCGGTTGTTTTCCCGGCAGGTGAAGGTGGAAAAGCCCTGGAGGGTGGGCATCCAGAACCCGCTGGGCGAACGGGGCGAGGTCGTCGGCGTCGTCGGCGTCAACGACACCAGCATCGTCACCAGCGGTATCCACGAACGCTTCTTCGAGGCCCCGGACGAAGCCGGCAACCTCCGCCGTTTCCACCACCTGCTTTCCACCAAGGACGGCTTCCCCGCCGAAACGGGCCTGCTCTCGGTAACCGTCGTCGCCGAAGACTCCATGGACGCAGATGCCGTCTCCACCGCCCTTTTCACCCTGGGCTACGACCGGGGAATGGCCATGCTGGAAAACCTCCCCGGCATCGAGGCGATCTTCGTCTTTGCCAACCGGGACGTGCGGATCACGGCGGGCCTGGAGGGCATTTTTACCCTCACCGACAGGGATTTTACGCTGGTACGGTAAAAGTTCGGAGGCAAGTCCTTTACGAGAAGGCCGACTTTTTCCTGCGGGAGTTTTCTGGTTAGGGGACAACTTGTCGGCCAATTACTATGTTTGTACCTATCATATATTAAATGGTACTTTTCCTTTATTACATTTTATAGCGTTACAATTATTTATGCAATTAAAACTTAAAAATAAATTCCAAAATAGACATATCCTTTTCTATTTCTATTTTCGTTTGGGTCCTGTGAATAGCATTCTTATAATAACCAATTCCTTCATAAAATTGAAGTTCATGAATACCATTCAGCGGTTCCCCGTTTCATGGCATACCACGCTGTATCAAAAAACGTTTGGAAGTCAGGCTAAATCATTATCCCGCAAAAGGTTATCCAACCTCGTATGTATCATCATACATCATGGTGTGGCATAGTGCCAAGTCCCAAAAGGGCCCCTCGGAAGAGTCGGCGAAGTGTGTATCACTTGCACCAAGCCGGTTTTTGACATAGTATTACGGTAAGGGGTAAACCAATGCTGGAGACGAAAACCATGACGCTCGAGGAAAAACTCGCCATATCGAACAAAGCCGCGATTCTACGGAAGGCCGGAGATCATGAGGGGTATTCCCGCCTAACGAAGTCAATTCCCATGCCCCCATATCTGGCCAAGGTGGCAAAGAAAACAATGGGCGCGGATTTTCTTGTAAATGGCGGCTGGAACCTGTCCGAGGCGGAGGCCGAGTTTGGATCGGATTGGCTTAATAGATAGCATTTACCAAGCGGCCGTAAATATAGATACGGGCCGCAAAGGGTTTGCCATACGGGGAAAGGAACGGGAGGGACGAATTTCCTACGAGGACGGCATTGATTTGGCAATGTCGGTTTTCAAGGAAGTCCAAGCCTATGCCGACCCGCAAACCATCGTTCTTGCCGAATACACGTTCATATCCCAGGAACTTGAGTTATGCCCCGAAACCGACAAATACAGCCTGAAAAGCCTTGCCCAGGCAACGCAAAGTTTTGACGACGCGTTCCTTGCCCTGCAAGTCGTGGAAAACGGCGCGGGTTACAAGGAAGCCGACAAAACCCATCCCCATCACGGCAACTTCAGGGTGAGCGGCTTCCCCAAGGATGCATTCCACGTCGCCTGCATATCCCACAAGACAAGGATTCAAAACATACTCCGCGCGCCCGGCATAGACCCCATCGAGAAGTCCCTGCTGGAACAGAGGCTTGCCAATCTTTCAGCCGCGCAAAGCGGGTACATCGTAAAACAGAGAACGGCCCTTACTGCCTGAAAGATTTTGGGCCATCAATCCTGCCCGTCCTCAAAGATCGACAGCCGGGTGTTGGCCTTTATCACGTCGTCCAAGGTACGCAGAATGTGCTTTTTTACGGATTCCGGAAGAGTGTCGATGACCTCCATCCGCTTTGCCCAGCGTCTGGGGATTTGGCTTTCGGCGGCCTGGCATTCCAGCCCCAGAATTTGATTGACGGAAACCCGAAGGACGGCGGCCAGGTCGATGAGGGTGGTGTCCATAAGGTGCGACCTGCCGGCCTCGTAGGAAGCAATCGCCTCGCGGGTCAGTCCGACCCTATCCCCCAACTCCTTCTGGGTAAGGCCCCGCCGTTTTCTGGCCTGTTGCAGGCACTTGCCGATTACCGCAAGGCGGCTTTCCGGGGCCTCCCTCGGCTTCTTTCTGGCTTTAGGCATAGCCTTAGTGTAAACTCGGGCGCGGAATCGGGGTGTTGTGAATACCGGTATGGGAACAAGTTTGGTAGGCCAAAACTGAAAAGTTACGGTGGGAAGCGGCATTGTGCCTGGTTTGGCCTTTCCCCCTTGACCTTACGATGATATATATGCCATAATGGAAACCAATATGGGGACTTGACGCAGTTCGTTGAGGGTGCCCGTGGAACACGGCCGAAAAAGGCACAGGAGGATGTATCGTGAAAAAGAACGGATTGTGGTTTGTCGTACTGACGGCGGTGGCAGTGCTTGGGGCCTGCGCCACAGGTGGGTACATTGGCAATACTAAGTTTGAATGGGAGGGAGATTTTGCTTGGGTGCTGCAAGACAATGGTAACGCTATAACAATTATCGGCTATAATGGGGAAGGCAGTGAAATCACCATTCCTTCGCTGATACAGGGAAAACCTGTAACATACATAGAGCATTTGTACGCCTTAGAGCGTTCGTACGAAGGTCCTTATTCGCTTTATTTCGGCAGATGGGGATTTGGACGCAGAGGAGGCAGAGGCCATCCTTTGCTAACCGGTGTTATAATTCCTGATAGTGTTACTAGAATCGGGAATGGTGCATTTGCGGACAACCAGCTCAGCAGTGTGGTCATAGGCAATAGCGTAACCTCAATCGAGGCAGAGGCGTTTCGAGGCAATCAGCTTGCAAGTGTTACCATCCCCGCTAGTGTCACCTCAATAGAAGCCTCTGCATTTGCGGACAACCGGCTCAGCAGCGTGGTCATAGGCAATGGCGTAACCTCCATCGGGAATTACGCATTTGCAAACAACTCTCTTGTCAGTGTTTCAATAGGCAACGGCGTTACCTCGATTGGCGACCGGGCATTTGAAAAAAACTCTCTCGTCAGTATAACCATTCCTGGCAATGTTGCTTCCATCGGACAGTCCGCATTTGCAAACAACTCTCTTGTTAGTGTTTCAATAGGCAACGGCGTTACCTCGATTGG
>WQZW01000186.1 GCA_009780545.1 Treponema sp. | reverse complement strand
GAGGGCGTCGGTTTTCCGCCGGATTTATGGGTCCATCCGAGGGACAGCATGGAACGCGCGCTGGCCTTCATCGAAAGGTACGGAATTCCGAGGTAGGAATCATCGGCGGCCCGTTCATGACTTCCGTTGGTTGCCGGCAGCAAATGCGGGGGAGAACGGTCCGTTCTCCGAAGGGGAACGGCACCCCAAAGAGGGGGTAGACTGAGACTTGCGCAGCAAGGCTCGGGCTCAGGGGGAGACTTCCCCCTCATTATGATTTGGCTTTTGCCGTTCTACGAAGCCCGTTCCACGTACCCGTACTCGAGCAAGGGGAACTCGTCGATGTACTGGTCCAGGATGTGCTGTTCGCCGCGGGGGAAGCGGACGAACTCCATCGAGACGATCGTGCCGGTGCGGACCAGGCGGCAGACCGGGGAGAGGATGGCGTCGCCGACACGGAGGCTGCACTCGGAGAACTCGGCCTGCAGGGATTCCTTGTCCGGCGCGTCGGAATTGATGGGGAAGAAGGACAGGCCGCCGCCTGAGATGTTGCGGACCAGGCCGGAGACCAACTGCCGGCCGGGGAAGTCGGAGATAAGGAAGCCGATGCGGTGCCAGGGTTCTATCGAGTAGCGGATGCCCCGGCGTTTCTCGTTGACCGGGACGTAACGGCCCATGATGTTCTGCAGGCGGTCGAGCTTTTCGGGCGCATCCAGGGAATCCTCCAGCACGCCGTTGACTCCGAGGAAAAAGGCCTTGGAGGTTTCCTCGGTACCGAAACCCGGACCCTTAAGGACGATTACGGGGCAGGATTCCTTGGACCGCTCGCTGCGGATGAACTGGACGAGAATCTTCCAGTGGCCGGGAAAGTCCCGCGCGCTGACGATAACCGCCGAGGGGGCGACCTCGTCGATGTTGTCCATGGCCTTCAGGACATGCCGGTACCGGACGATCTCGAAGCCCAGGGGCTGCATCGAATCGGAGATCGCCTTGAAATTGTCGTCGCAACCCAGCACCAAAAGGAGTTTCATCACTCGGTTCCCATGTTTACCACCGAATAATCGACGACGGTCCATACCCCGTCCCGCCGCTGGAGGAAGTAGGTATAGCGCCGAAGCTCGGTAAAGTGCAGGCCGGCAAACCGCATCATCACGGTTACCGTGCCTTCCTCGCCTGAATGCTGGGTGCGCTCGATGGTGAAGTCCGTGGGAATCACCGAGATCGAGCTGGGATCCGCCGGGTTCATCAGCTCGGTCCGGAACTGTTCGACCATCCGCTGCCTGCCCTCCTCGCTTTCGGCCGTCCAGAGCCTGCTCCGCACCGGATCGCGGGCGAGCATCTGGTCGAGGTCCAGGTACAGGAAGAACCGTTCCCACTGCGACCGCTGCCTGGCCCGGATCATGTACTCGATGACCTCGTCCGGAGGAAGCCGCTCCCTGGAAAGGATCGCCCCGGTGGCAAGTTCCATCGCCAAAGGCAGGGGCGCGTCGGCGACCAGCGGGGCCGGCCTTACGTTGAGGTTAAGCCGGCCGGAGGCGAGCGCCCCTTCCGGAAAGCCCTGGGGAGAAATCCTTGCGCTGGCCGCCGTGGCGAAAGGCGTCGGGCGGAACAGTTCCGGGTGGATGAAGGCCCTGACGATAAAGGCACCGGAACCCTGCATCTGCACGTAGTCCCGCAGGTTCTCGACGATGGAAAAGGATTCGCCCGGCTCGATGGTAAGTTCCCGGAAAAACACCTGGCCGGACTGGGTGCGCCTGCGTACCAGAAGCTCCGACGGCTCGACCAGGCGGTTGTTCGCCGTCCGTACCTCGAAGTCCACGGAAAAGGCCCTGGAATCGGCCAGCTTGAACCGGAACGTGCTCGTCCCGGTGTTGGCGATGGTCAACTGTACCGGAATCGGATCCCCGCCGTCGTAGTAAATCTGCCTGTCGAAAAAGCGTATGCTGAAGTCGATGCCCGCGGGTACCTCCGCCTGCGCCGCCGCCCGTCCCGGAATCCCCGTAAACAACGCTGCGGCCAACAATCCCGCAACCGCCAAGCCGGCACCCGCCGGCCCTCGCCCCCGTTCTTTGTTCATCCTTTCTTCCTTCCCTTCTATGATACCATCGATCCAATCGGCCTTCGGCGATCGGATTCAGGAACTTTGCTGCGCAAACTCCCCGGCCGATCCGCCGGTCTTTCAACGGAACCTATTTCTACATTATAGTATCGGCAGGCCACTATGAATATCTTATCCTTTACCGACCTGTTGGACAAAATCGGACGGGCCCCGGCGATTACCGAATGCGTCGCCGCCTTCGGGCGGGGCGGGCAACCCCTGGAGGTCGAGGGCTGCGACGGATCGCTGGCGGCGTTTCTCCTTTCCGCCCTGTACCGGGCGGAACCGGGCCCGTACCTCGCCGTGGTCGCCCAGGAAACCGATGCCGCCGACCTCGAAGGCGACCTTGCCGCCGCGGGCGTTCCCTTCAGGCACTTTCCCTGGTGGGGGGCGATTCCCTATCGGGAACTTTCCGGTTCCTCGCCGGTCTTTGCCCAGCGGGCCCGGGTGCTGTCGGAAATCGCCGCGGGCTTTTCCGGCATCGTCATCGTCACCGAACGGGCCTTTCTCTCGCCCCTGCCTCCGCCCGAATACCTTGCCGGCCTGGGACTCCGCATCGAAAGCGGGCGGGAACTGGACCTGCGGGAACTGGCGACAAAGCTGGCCGCCTACGGCTACCTTCGGGTTCCCCGCGTGCAGATGCGCGGCGAGTTCGCCCTGCGCGGCGAAATCCTGGACATCTTCGTCGAGGACCGGGGCGAAAGCCCGGAAGCCTTCCGCCTGCTCTGCGACTTCGACCGCCTGCAGTCCGTCCGCCGGCTGGATCCCCTGCTCCAGGGCGGCGGCCCGAGCCGGGAAGAGCTTGCGTTCCTGGACCTGTTCCCCCTGCACGAGGTCCTCTGGAGCGACGACCGTATCGAAAGCCTGCAGGCAAACCTCGCCGGGCTTCCGGAGTTCTCCGATACCTTCCGTTCGCAGATTGTCGGCGATCTTATCGAAAGACGGCAGATCGAGGGCGAGGAACTGTTCTATCCCCTTGCCTTCGAAACTCCGGCCCGCTTTTCCGACTACCTGGGGGATTCCGGGACGCTGGTCCTGTTCGGCAGGGAACGGCTGGAGAACGCCCTGGACAGCCTCCACCGGGAATGGCACGGCTGCTACGCCCGAAGCCGGCGCGAGGGGGCCGAGGCCGGCAGACCCAAGGAATACCCCCTTCCGGAACGGCTGATCCTGGACCTGGAAAGCCTCGTGCGGGATTCCGCGGCGACAGGAAGGCTTCTCTCGTTCATGGTGATGACCAGGGATGCGTCGCCCGGAAGCCTCCGGATCAGGGTTCCCTGCGATCCGCCCCGCAGCTTCTTCGGCAACATCGCCTACCTAAAGGAAGAATTCTCCGCACTGCTGGATTCCGGCTGGCACATCGCCGTTGCCGCCGAATCCCCCCTTCAGGCCGAGCGGATCGGCATGCTGCTCCCGCCCCATGACCGCCTTTTCCTGCTGGACCGGCCGGTTTCGGGCGGTTTCGCCCTGCCGGAACTCCGCCTGGCCCTGGTCCAGGAGAACGAGATCTTCGGCCGCCGCCGCCGCCCGCCCCGTTCGCTGAAGACCGCCCGCTCAAGTCCCATCGACACCTTCGTCGAGCTGAATCCCGGCGACTACGTGGTCCACATCAACCACGGAATCGGCCTGTTCAAGGGCATCCAGCGGATCAACGCCCTGGGCTACGAGCGGGATTACATCAGCCTGGGCTACGCCGGGGACGAGACGGTTTTCGTGCCGGTGGAGCAGGTGGACCTCGTGCAGCGGTACATCGGCAACGAGGGTTCGCCCCCGAGGCTGGACACCGTGGGCTCGAAGTCCTGGGAGAACCGCAAGACCAAGGTCCGTCAGTCGGTACTGGAACTTGCCGAAAAGCTCATCGACCTGTATTCCAAACGAAAAAGTTCAACCGGATTCGCCTTCCCGGCCGACAGCGAATGGCAGACGATGTTCGAGGCGGCCTTTCCCTTCGAGGAAACCGACGACCAGCTCCGCTGCATCAGGGAGATCAAGACCGACATGGAAAGCCCGGTTCCCATGGACCGGCTGGTCTGCGGCGACGTGGGCTACGGCAAGACGGAAGTGGCACTGCGGGCCTGCTTCAAGGCGATCATGGGCGGACGGCAGGTGGCTTTCCTGGTGCCCACCACGATCCTTGCCGAGCAGCACTACGGCAACTTC
>WQZW01000185.1 GCA_009780545.1 Treponema sp. | reverse complement strand
AGGAAGCTGGCGACGGCGCGTTCCTTGGGGAGTTTGGCCGCAAGGGAAAGCTGTTTGAGTTTGGCCGGGGCATCCTCGGTGTCGAAGGCGAAGTGGCACCAGCGTTTGGTGCCGGGAGTTTCCAGCATGGGGCAGTGGCCATCGTGGGGGCAGGGGGCAAGGGCCGTGTGGCCGCTTTCCAGCAGGGCCCGGCGGAGCAGGCCGAGGAATTCGCCGCAGCGGGGAAAGCCGGGTTCGACCACGAGGATCGCGGCATTCCGGTCGGCATGGGCGGCAAGCAGCCGGGCGGACTTCCCGGCATTGCGGACCAGCGCATCGCCCCTGGAGCGGGAAACATCGCCGTACATCTCGTTGAAGACATTGGCCGCACAGACCAGTTTCGCCGGCCGGAGCCGGTTCGCCCCGAGCTCGCCTTTGAAGGTCCGGAACTTCCAGGGGCTGGATTCCCCGGCAAGCGCCCGAAAGAACCGCCCGCCGGCATCGAGGGCCGGGCCGTTGCGGTCCACGCACTGGAATTCCAGGGGCAGGGCCCGCAGTTCCATCCGGCTTATCCACAGGGCGGAGGCCAGGGTGAAGGGGCCAGAACCGAGGTCGGTAACCAGATCGCCGGGTGCAAGCTCCAGGTCAAGGCCGGGAAGGAGCCGGCAGAGGCGGTACAGGTTCCAGGGCAGGTAAAACCGCAGGTAGGCGGAAAGCAGGTTCGGCCGGCCGAGGTAGGAGAAACCCCGTTCGCCCCGGCCGGAAGTAAGCAGCCGGGAAAGCTCGGCAATGTCCTTGGGCAGGTTGAACCGGAAACGCCGGGGCAGGGGAAAGATGCCGTCGATAAGGCCGGGAATTCCGGCAAGCGCGGAGGCCGTCTCCCCGGAAAGCGGTGCAAAAAGGTTCATCCCAAAAATCCTCCCTTCAGAATATACCCTTTCTGCCCGAGTTTTTCATCCAGTCGCAAATGCCGGCTTCCGAAAAAAAATAGTTGACTCATTAGACCGTCTTCTTTAATATGATTGATATACCCCGCAGGAGGAATGCAATGAGAGGAACGTTCTGGTCCCTGGTTCTGTTGATGGCGGTTCAGGTGCAGATGACGGCACAGCAGAATCCCTCGGTTTCGATTGTCAACGATACCGGCTATACGGTTTATTATGTCCACTTCAGTGCCGCCGATTCCGATGACTGGAGTGATGACCTGCTTGACAGATCGCAGGTTTTGTCGGATGGCGAGGAGGCTTCCGTGGTCCTGCCTTTCCCGCTGAGCGTGGCCGACAGGTACGACATCGTCCTCATCGACTCCGATGGCGACAGTTACATCAAGCTCAACGTTCCGGTGTCGGTCGGTAGTAAGGTTGTCTTCACCTTTGACGATTTTATCGGTCAGGATGATTACTATGACGATTCCCGTAATAACTCTGACGGAATGGCCTTTAATGGAGAGCCTTACATCACTATTACTAACAATACCGGCTATACCGTTATCAGCATTTTCCTGAATCCCAGTCCTCAGGAGGAGGATCGGATGGCCGAAGGTCAGGCACTGCCCAGTGGAAATTCCCTCGCCCTGCGATTGCCCTTCCCCCTCAGCGAGGTGAGCCGGTACGATATCATTCTTGTCGATATCGATGGCGACAGCTACACCAAACGGAATGTGTCGGTTTCGGCGAACGGTACGGTTGTCTTCGTCTTCGACGACATCGATTGGTAGGAACATGTGAGGTATTTCCCGAAAATTTCCGGCAAGCGGATTTACCTTTCGCCCATCAACCCTGATGATGCGGAACTGTTCACGAAATGGGGCAACGATCCGGAAGTGGCGAAAACGCTCGGCGCATATCCGCACATGCGCTCGCTTCCCAGCGAGAGAAAGGCCCTTGAGGAGACAAGCGATTCCAGACATAGCTTTGTCATCGTTCTTAAGGAAAACGACGAGCTGTTGGGCAGCACAAGCCTGAAAAACATTGACAACCTTAACCGTAACGCAACCCTTGGCCTGTTTATCGGCGAGGCGGAACGACGGGGCAAGGGCTACGGTGCCGAAACGATTCGGCTGCTTCTAGGTTACGGATTCGATGTTTTGAACCTTAACAACGTCATGCTTTATGTCCACGGCGACAATGTGCAAGGAATCGCCTGTTACAAAAAAGTCGGTTTCAAGGAAATCGGGCGCAGGCGCGAGGCCATAATCAAGGGCGGGCGTTTTTTGGACGATGTCTGCATGGACATTCTTGCAAACGATTTTAAGGAGAAGCATGGATGAAATATTTTCCGAAGATTATCGGTGAGCGGCTTTATCTTTCGCCCATCAATCCGGAAAACCTGGAGTGTTACGTAAAATGGCTCAACGATCCGGATGTGGCGAAAAACCTTGGGCTGTACTCGCAAATGCTTTCGTTGACGAACGAGAAAAAGACGCTTGAAAAAATGAGCGACGAGGGCCACAATTACGCCATTATCCTTAAGGAAAACGACGAGCTTTTGGGTAACATCAGCCTGATGGAAATCGACGGCGTTCATCGCCATGCCACGTTGGGCCTGTTTATTGGCGAAGCGGAACGGCGGGGCAAGGGCTACGGAACCGAGGCGATCCGGCTGATTCTGGGTTACGGCTTTGACACGCTGAATCTGCACAACATCATGCTGAACGTAAACTCGAGCAATGCGCAGGGAATAGCGTGCTACAAAAAAGTCGGCTTCAAGGAAATCGGGCGCAGACGCGAGGCTCGCTTCGTCGACGGTCGTTTTTTCGACAACGTTTTTATGGACATTCTGGCAACGGAATTTAGGGCTGATTTGCCGGAGAAAAATTAGCCCCCGCCCGCAATGCGCCCCTTCACATTTACGGCGTGGAGATTTACTTTGCAAAACGCCTGAGTCCATCATCCGAAGGATGATGGACCACTTACTTCACTTGGGGAGGAAGCACCCTTTTCGGCCGCGGCTCTATCCCGTTGTTGTCGTCGGTGATAAACCCAAGTCCCAAACCGCCCTGGCTGTTGTCGCCCCATGCCCACAGGCTTCCGTTAAGTTTGCCGTCCAAGCCGTCCTCGTCTATGACCGCCATTGATATGCCGCCTGAAGTATAGCCTTCCGCCCCGAAAGCCGTGCTTGCGCTGATCCAGGTGGCGTTCGGGGCCTCGGCCAGTTCTATTTTGAACGGCCTGTCGACGTTCTTGTCATCCCCGTAATAGGCGTTTCCAATCTGCCCGTGGTGATTTTCGCCCCATGCCCAAAGGTGGCCGTCCGCGTCGATGGCAAGCACGTGGGCGGTTCCGGGAAGCGCGTGTATGGACCGCCACTTTCCGCCTTCGGGGTGAACGACTTTGTAGGGGGTCGAGCTTATCTTGTCGCCCGTTTCGCCCTTCTCGCCTTCGTCGTTTCTTCCCAGGTTCCCGAAATCGTTGTTGCCCCAGGAATAAAGATCGCCGCTTTCGGTGATGGCGTAGGACGTGTAGTTTCCGGCGGCAATCCCGCTCCATTTGAAGGCCGGCATGAGAACCTTCCTGGGCGCGTTTTCCTGTTTTCCGACGGCGCCCGGCCCAAATCCAAGCTCCCCGGAACGGTTGCGGCCCCAGGTGAACAGGTTTCCGTCCCTGTCTATGCCCATGGAATGCGTGGTTGAGGCGATCACCTCCTTCCAGTTTGCGCCCCCGATTTTGACGGGAAACGATTCCTGCTGCGTGTTTCCGTTGCCGATGTTGCCGTACATTCCCCGTCCCCACGACCACAGCGTTCCGTCCCTTTTCAGCGCCAGACTGTGGTAGCTGCCGGCCGAAACCGACGCCCAGTCGGAGTCCTGAAGTTTTACCGGCTCCCTCATCGGATACGGATTGTAGTCGTTCCACGCCTCGCCGGAGGGCGGCGCCACCGACGAGACGTCAACCCCCAGAAGCCCCTCGAAACTGCCGCCCCACAGGTAAATCTCGCCGGTGGCCCTGACTGCCGCCACGTGCATCTCGCCGCTGGACAGGAAAACCCAGTCGCTGTACTGCTTCATGATCTGGATCGGCCCGGCCTCGGGTTCGTACTTGCCGTTTCCCACAAGGCCGTATTTTTCGTTCTCGCCCCACGACCAAAGCGTTCCGTCGTGCCGTATTCCCTTGCCGTTCGCCATGACGACCAGCCAGTCGCCCGGCGGCGGATTGCTGCGGATCAGCACCTTCTTGAATCCTTCCACGCCGCCTGAGTCGGTAACGCGCAAGGTGAACCATCTGTTGCGCTCGCCGTAGCTCGCAAGCAAGGCGCCGGTATCCGCGTCCAGCTTGGT
>WQZW01000184.1 GCA_009780545.1 Treponema sp. | reverse complement strand
TCCGGCGGTTCCCGGCTTCCCATTCCCGGAATCCTCACCCCGCGGGCATCGACCATCCTCGTCTGCAGTCCGTGCCTTCCCCGCAAAAGGGACTCGTACTGCATCTCCACCCCGGTCCTCCCGATAATGTCGCCCTGCTGATAGCCCTCGTTGAAAAGCTGCACCAGGTCGTCCCGGCCGATCTCGCCGACATAGCCGATGATGTGGGAAAGGCTGCCCATGTCCGAATAGCTGCGGACCGAACCGTTCGTCCAGACCACGCCCGGAAGCGAGTCCCGGCGTTCGGCAAGGGCGGCGATCACCTGGAAGGGTACCTGGCCGGCCACCTCCATGGGATGAAAAAGCCTTTGGTAGCGGGCGGGTATCTTCGCCCATATATCGGCTTCCGGAATTCCGATGATCCGGGCCAGCTCGGAAACCAGCTCCGCCATGCGGTCCTGGGGAACCTCGGCCGGGATGATGCTCACCGTAAAGGTATCGACGTTCATCGCCAGGGGATTCGAGAAGCTCCGGTCGAAGATCTCGCCCCGGAGCGAGGGAATGATCTCCGTCCGCCTGAGGATGTCCTGGGCCTGGATCCGGTGCTGGTCGCCCGAAAGTATCTGCATGCTGAACAGCCGTGCCCCGTACAGCAGGAACACCGCAACCAGAAACAGTTGCACCAGCAGGATACGGCCCTGCATGGTCTGTTTTGTATCGCCGTTTTCGTTATCGCTCATCGCGATGCCTCCTACCGAGCATCAATACGTCCAGTCGCTTCAAAAGGAGGAACAACGGCGGGGCGGATGCCATGTTCAGTGCGAGTTCGGCCCACAGAAGCGGGGCCGACAGGGGATACGCGCTCACTTCGGGGAAAATCAGGCTGAGGGGGAACAGCAGCGCGGCCTTGAGCAGGGTTGCCAGGGCGCAGAGCAGGACGGGCAGAAGGATGTAGCCCATCAGCACCCGGCCCTTGGTCATCGAGGCCGCGGCCCCGATCAACGTGCGGATCAGGGCGTTCAGTCCGATGGGGGCCGCCGAGATAAGGTCCAGGAGCACGCCGGAAAGGAAACCGGAGACCTGGCCGGCCATAAGTCCCTTGGCATAGGCAAGGTACACGAGAATCCCCAGGGCGAGGTCCGGCACCGCCCCGTACAGGGCTACGCCTGCCAGCAGGGTAGACTGCAGGACGGCGGCGGCGAAGACCAGGGTCAGCATCCAGAAAAGGCTCCGTATCATGGCCGATTCTCCGCCGCGGGAGCCGTTCCGGTACCCGAGAGATCGGCTTCCGGGTACCCGTCTTCCGGTTCCTCCCGGTCGATCGTCTGGATGACAAAGACATATTCAAGCCGGGCAAAGTCGATAAGGGGAAGCACCTCGACCTCCATCGATACCTCGTGGGCACCGTAGATGATACTGCTCACCCTTCCGATATTGATGTCCGGCGGGTAAATTCCCCCCATGCCGCTTGATACCACCAGTTCCCCCCGGCTTATCTGTTCCAGGGCGCGCTTGGGAATGAACCGCATCCGCAAGGCCATCTCCGCCCCCCCCTGCCCCTCGACTATGCCCTCGAAACGGGACGTGGCGAAGCGGGAGGAAACCGAGAAGTCCTGGTCGTACAGGGGCAGGACCAGGCTCTCGAAGGACCTGGCCTCGATGACCTTGCCGACAAGGGCCTGGGTCCCGCCCTGCCAGGCGATCACCGGCATGTTCCGGGAAAGGCCGGCCAGCCGGCCCTTGTTGATGACGAAGGCCGAGAAGAGGTTGTCCGGATCCCTTGCCACGATGCGGGCCGGAACGTTCCGCACCCCCACCGAATCGGCAAAACCGAGCTGTTCCCTCAGGCGTTGGTTCTCCTGGGAAATCTCCGACGCGGTGCGCTCCAGGCCCTCGTAGCGGGCAAGCCTGTCCAGCAGCGCGTCATGCTCCTCCCTGAGCTTGGCCAGTTCGCCGATGGCAAGAACGGTGCTGGAAACAAAGGAGGAAACCGTGTCGACCGCCCCCCGCGTCCCGGAAAGTATCGTGAAACCGGTGTGCCGAAGGTCCAGGTTTTCCCGTGTGGAAACGACCAAGGCGGCAAGGGAGACCAGCGTCAGGCTCAAAAAGACCCAAAAGGCCGAGGAGAAACGGGTTTTGAGCAGGCCGCCTGATTTCCTCATAGGCATCACCTATTCAGGCTGTCGTAGATGGTCTTGTTTCCGTCTATGCCCTTGATGAAGTCGAAGTACTTGCCGGCCCCGAGCGCCACGCAGTCCAGGGGGTTTTCGGCAATGAATACCGGCACCCCGGTTTCGGCGGAAAGAAGCCGGTCGAAGCCCCGTAACAGCGAGCCCCCGCCCGTCATCACGATTCCCCGTTCCACGATGTCGGCGGCAAGTTCCGGCGGGGTCTGCGCCAGGGTGGACTTCACGTTGTCGACGATCTCGCCTATCGTGTCGCGCAGGGCCTCGCGTATCTGGTCGGAGCCGATCTTGAAACGCTGGGGCAGGCCGTTGGCCGCATTGGTCCCCTTCACCTCGACTTCCCGCAGGCTTTCGTCCGGGACGGCGTTGCCGATCTCGATCTTCAGGTACTCGGCCATCGGCTGCCCGATGATCAGGTTGTGGACGTTGCGGACGTACTTGATGATCGCCGAATCGAACTCGTCGCCCCCGACACGGATGGCGTTGGTCACCACCATGCCGGAAAGCGAGATCACCGAAATCTCCGTGGTCCCGCCGCCCACGTCGCAGATCATGTGCCCGGCCGGCTCCTGTATGGGAATGTCCGCCCCGATGGCGGCGGCGAAGCTCTCCTCGATGACCACCACTTCCCGGGCCCCGGCCTTGTAGGCGCTCTCCTCGACCGCCCGCCGCTCCACTTCGGTGATGCTGGACGGGATGCCGATCACCATCCGGGGCTTGACGAAGCGGTAGCGGGGCAACACGCGGGAGATGAAATAGCGGATCATCTTCTCGGTGGAGTCGAGGTCGGCGATCACCCCGTCCCGCAGGGGGCGTATCGTGCGGATGTTCCCCGGCGTCTTGCTAAGCATCCGCTTCGCGTCCGCGCCCACGGCGATGACCCGCTTCGTCCCCAGCTCGACGGCGACCACCGAAGGCTCGTTCAGGACTATACCCTTGTTCCGTATGCAGATGATCGTATTACAGGTCCCTAAATCCATTCCAATGTCAGACGACGTGGTTCCGAACATGTTTCCTCCATAAAGTAATAGACTTGTTCGGAAACTTCAGTTCTCGAACAAATTCCACTGAAAAAATGGCAAAATACACCGTATTTTGCAAGACTTGTTCGGCAACCAACCGAATTGTCGAACAAGTCCGGCGCCTATAAACGGATAGCTTTACAATGAAAGCCGTTCCCTGGTCCGCACATGGGTGGGGTCGGCGGCATAGGCGCGCCGCCATTCGGCCCGTGCCCGGACCATATCCCCTTCCTCGGCAAAGATCTCGCCCAGCCTGAACCGGGCCTCGGCATTCTCCCCGTTCTCCTCGATGATCCGCACAAGCTGGTCGGCCGAGGCCTGCCGGTCGCCCTGTTCCTTCAGCACTTCCGCAAGGACCAGTCTGGCCTGCAGCGTGGTCCTGGAATCGAAGGACCGGTCTATCCCCTGCATGAGGTAGGCGCGGGCCATGGCGAATTCCCCGAGGGCGACGTAGGACCGGGCGATTTCCAGAAGCAGCAACGCCGAGGAATCGTCCATCTCCAGGGCCTCGGAAAAGGCCACCACGCTGCCGGCATAATCCCCCATGGCGGCATAGGCCAGCCCCAGGAACTGCGGTATGTCCGCCGCCCGAAAGCCCAGTTTTCGCGCCGTCTGGAGATACTCTATCACAAGATCGGCAAACCCGTCCCCCTTGTAAAAGTACGCCTTGCCCAAAACGTAGTGCAGCCGACCGTCGGTCTCCGCCTCCCGCAGCAAAAGGGCCTTGCCGAGCGATCCTATGCTCTGATCGAAAAAGTCCTGCGCTTGACGGCCGGAAACCTGGGCGATGCCGAGCTGATATGCGGAAAAACCCCTCATCATAAGAAGGAAACCGTCCATAGGCCGAAGTTCCAGGGCCTGCGAGCTGAGTCGGTACACCTCGTCGAACTCTTCGGCCTCCCAATGGACCGCTATCTCGCCGAAATCCACCTTTGGCCGACCGGCAAAGACATTCCAAATCTGCCTCGAAAGGACACCGACCCCGACCACCGCCGCCACCAGTACGGTGAACAGCAGGAACCGACTCCTGATCGAGGCCCTCCGCCGGCCAAACCTCTCCTTCTTGATA
>WQZW01000183.1 GCA_009780545.1 Treponema sp. | reverse complement strand
GCCGGACCCGACCCCGGCCATTTTCCTCTCCCATCTCATCCCGGTCGCCGTCGGCCTTCCCTTCCTCCTCGTCGCCCCCCCGACTCCGGACGCCCGCAGCCTTGCCGCCGTCGCCTTCCTCGGCATCGTCCAGATCGGCGTCGCATCTCTTCTGTACGCCTACGCCCTCCGCCGGCTCGCCTCCCTCCGCGTCCTCCTCCTGGCCCAGCTCGAACCGCTGGCCGCCCCGCTCTGGGTTTTCCTCCTCCTCGGCGAGGCACCCTCGACCTTCGCCCTCCTCGGCGCCCCCCTGATCATCCTCGCCGTGATCCTCATCCAAGGAAAACGAAGCCACAAAGAGGAAGAACGAAGTCAGGATGCGGGGGGAAGTATCCCCCCTGAGGCCGGCCAGGGCACCCTGCGGGTTCCCCGTCCTGCCTCACCCCCCACAGCGGGGGAGGTCCCCCGCAACGCCCCCCGCTTTTTCCCGCTGTTCGTCGATATTTCCGGCCATACCGTCCTCGTGGTCGGCGCCGGGAACATCGCCGAACGGAGAATCCGCTCCCTGCTGGCCTTCGGTTGCGACATCCTCCTGATCGCCGAATCCCTCAAGCCGGAACTCCGCAAGCTGGTCCTGGAGAATTCCGAACGGATCGCCGTTCGGGAACGCGCCTTCCGGGAAGAGGACCTCGCCGAAGGGAATTTCCGCCTGGTCCTGGCCGCCACCGACCGGCGCGAGGTGAACGCCCTGGTCGCCCGGCTTTCCCATGCAAGGGGAATCCCGGTTTCGGTCGCCGACCGCAAGGAGGAGTCCGGTTTTTACTTTCCGGCCCTGGCGATTCGTGGTACAATGGTCGCCGGGGTTTGCTCGGGCGGCAACGACCCCGCCGCGACCCGTGATGCCGCCGCAAGGATCAGGAAGGCATGGGAAGATGACGATAAGAATTGGCACGAGGGGCAGCCGGCTGGCCCTGATTCAGGCACGGACGGTGGCCGATCTTCTCCTTGAAAACCTCCCCCCCGGGAATCCCCCGCCGGAGATCGTCCCCATCGCCACTTCCGGCGACAACCTTCCGGAAGGCGCACCGGTTTCGGGCGATCCCTCCCCGGCCTTCGGCAAGGGCCTTTTCACCCGCGAACTGGACCTCGCCCTGCTTTCCGGGCAGATAGACCTCGCCGTCCACAGCCTGAAGGACCTTCCCCTGGAGCTGCCTTCTGGCCTTGCCGTCGTCGCCTTCTGTTCCGCCGAGGATCCCCGGGACGCGCTGGTCCTGCCGGAAGGCCGCACCGAACCGGACCCGACAAAGCCCATAGGTTGTTCCGCCGCCCGCCGCCAACTGCAGCTTGCCGGCCCGTACCCGGGGATTCCCGTCAAGGCGATCCGGGGCAACGTGCCTTCCCGCCTGGCCAAACTGGACTCAGGCGAATACGGGGCCCTGGTCCTCGCCCTTGCCGGCCTGAAACGCCTGGGCCTGGAACGCCGGGCGAGCCGCATTTTCGACATCGCCGAAATGCTTCCCGCGCCGGGCCAGGGCATCCTCGCCGTGGTCGCCGGGACTGGAACCGACTCCGCCGAACGCGCCGCCGGCCTGGACCGCCTGGAACTCCGCTTCCGGGCCCTTGCCGAACGGAGTTTTTCCGGAACCCTCGGCGGCGGCTGCGGAAGCCCGGTCGCCGCCTTCGCCGTGCCCCCGAACCCCGAAAAGCGGACTCCCGCCGTCCTGCACGGCGCGTTCCGGAATCCGGCCCTTCCCGAATCCGGCCTTGTCCGCGCCTCGCTGGAAGCCGAAGCCGACCTGCCGGAACCGGATCCCGAGGAACTCGGCCGCCGGCTTGCCTTCCGCCTCCTGGCCGGTTCCGTCAAGCCGGAAGCAATGGGCCTGGTCAGCCTGGTCGGTGCCGGCCCCGGCAACCCCGGCCTGTTGACCCGCCGGGCCGAGACCGTCCTTGCCTCCGCCGACGCGGTGGTCTTCGACCGGCTGGTTTCTCCGTCCGTCCTCTCCCGCATTCCCCGCCGGGCCGAAAAGATCTACGCCGGCAAGGCGGACTCCCGGCACGAGCTTCCCCAGCACGAGATCAACGCCCTGTTGGTGCGGAAGGCGCTGGAGGGCCGGCATGTCGTCCGGCTCAAGGGCGGCGACCCGATGCTCTTCGGCCGGGGCGGCGAGGAGGCCCTCTGCCTGGCCGATGCCGGCATTCCCTGGACCGTGGTTCCGGGGGTGCCCTCGGCCGTCGCCGTTCCCGCACTCGCCGGCATTCCCGTGACCCACCGGGACGGCGGCCGAAGCCTGCATGTCGTCAGCGCCCACCGGAAGGACGGCGGGGGCCCGGATTTCGCAACCCTGGCCCGGCTCTGTCTGGACGGCGGTACCTTGGTCTTCCTCATGGGATTCTCCCGCCTTTCCCACATCTGCCGGAGCCTGATCGACCGGGGCCTTCCCCCCGAAACCGGGGCGGCGGTGATAAGCCGGGGAGGCACGGCCAAGGAAGCCTCGGTTTCGGCGACCCTGGCCCGGCTTCCGGAGGCCGTCCTTGCCGAAAACGGCATCGGTACGCCGGCCCTCGTCGTGGTGGGGGAAACCTGCAGGCTGGCCCCGAAGCTTTCCGGCCGTGCCCGTTTCGCCCTGGAGGGACTCCGCATCGCCGTGACCAGGCCCCGGGGCGGCGAGGACCGGCTTGCCGAAATGCTGGAACGGAAGGGTGCCGAGGTGGTCCTCCTCCCCACGATCCGGATCGTGCCCGTCGGGGAAACGCCGGAACTGCGGCGGCTGCTTTCCGAAAAGCCGGAGGCGGAAACCTGGTTCGCCTTCACCAGCGCCCACGGTGTCGATACTTTTTTCGCCAAGCTCGCCGGTTACGGCATCTGCGCGCGGAAGCTGGCCGACCGCAAATTCGCCGCCATCGGCAACACTACCTGCCGGGCCCTGACTTCACGGGGCATCATCCCCGACCTGGTTCCCGAGGAAGCCTCCGGCCCGGCCCTGGGCAGGGCCCTCGTCGAAACCCTTTCCCGCAAGGCCCATGTCGTTATGCCCCGTTCGGCCATCGGCGGCAGCGAGCTCCCCGATATCCTGCGGGCCGCCGGCATCGCCTTTTCCGACATCCCGGTCTACGACATCCTGCCGGAAACCGGCTACGAGAACCCGGCTTTTCGGGAACGGCTGGTCGAGGGCCTCCGGGTCGCCGCCTTCACCAGCCCGTCCGCCGTGGAAGCCTTCGCGACGCTTTTCGGCGCCGCTCTTTGCGCCGCCCGCCCGGTGGCCCTGTGCATCGGCGGCGCCACGGCCGAGCCGGCGCAGAGGCTGGGCATGACGGCGGTCATCCCGACCGAGCCGACCCTGGAAGGCATGGTCGAGGGGATAGCCGCCTGGCACAAGGTCCGGAACCTCGACACCGAAACGGAGGCGCGATGAACGTAAAGGAAGCTTTTTCCGTCCTCCATGTTACCGCCGAACTTTCCCCGGTCTCACTTTCCCGGCTGGAACTGGGAACGGCGGTGCGGCGTTACAAAAAGGGCGACGTGCTGTTCCGGGACCGGGAAAAGGTCGCTACGATCTTCGGCGTGCTGGACGGGGCGATCTCGCTGCACAAGATGAGCGTCCAGGGCGAGAAGCGGGGCATCTTCATCTTCGGCCGGGGCGCCCTGCTCAACGACGACGCCCTGGGCGACGGCATGGCAAGCGCCACGGCCGAGGTCCTGCGGGATTCGGCCCTACTCTGCCTGAACCGGGAACTGTTCGCGCAGACGGCCCGCAAGGACGGCGAGCTTTCCGCCGCCCTCATCCATTCCGTGTCGAAGAAAGTCCGGCGCCTGTATCACCTCACCCGCAATAATTCCGGCAGCCTGAACGGGGGCAAACGCATCGCCGCCAAGCTCTGGAAGCTCTCCCGCGATCATGGCGTCCGGACGGCGAAAGGCACCGAGATCGACTTCGACCTCGGCATCACCGGCCTGGCCGAATTCCTCGGCTACCAGCGCGAAACCGTCTCCCGCCAGGTCAAGGTCCTCTCCGAAGCGGGCCTGCTCATCGTGGAGAACTCCCGTTTCGTCATCCCCGACCGCGACAGGCTGCTCAAGGTCTTCGAGCCGGGTTAGGTCCGGGGTAATTTAAGGAAGAAAAACAAGACGAAGAATTTTGAATTACTACGGCGGAAGTTTGAGAGGGCCAGCAGCAGGTAAAGCCCGTGGTGAGCTGGCCCCAATCGGCCGGAGGCCGATTGGACCTTAGATATGGTCCTTGAACATCGCCTCGAGTTCCCGTTTCAGCATCACTTCCGCTTCCTCGGCTATT
>WQZW01000182.1 GCA_009780545.1 Treponema sp. | reverse complement strand
CGGGGGAAGTCCGGCGTCCTGAAGGAAAGCACGCCCGGAAGCCCCAGCATGATCACCCGATGGGCGAACAGGGCGATGTAGTTCATCATGATCGTGGCCACCACCTCCGAAACCCGGTATCTTGCCTTGAGGAAGCCGACGATGCCGCCCCAACAGGCCCCGGCAAGGATCGCGGCGGAAACGGCGGCGGCGGCATGGAGCCCGGGAATTGCCGGAAAGGAAAGGGCGACGACCTGGGCGGCGGTGATTCCGGCGATGTACTGGCCCTCGGCCCCGATGTTGAAAAGGCCGGAACGGGCGGCGAAGCCCATCGAAAGTCCGCAGAGAATCAGCGGGCTTGAGACCACCAGCCATTCCCCGACATGCCGGGCGTTCCAGGTTCCCCGCCGTGCGTCGAAGCCGGTGAGCACCTGGAGGATGGCCTGGTACATGCCAGCCGGGTTCCGCCCGATGCACAGGAGGATGACGGTGGCCACCAGGAATCCCAGGGCGACCACGGCCAGCGATACCAGCGCGTCCGAGCCGGAGAAGGCCGACAGCAGTTTTCCGCCCAAGCCCTTCCCGAAAAGCTCCCCTTCCCGGCCTTCGATTTTGGGCTTGGACTTGGGCAATCCCGGCGGCTTCGGTTCAGGCAATTTTGTCGGCATGCATCCCTCCCATCATCGCCCCGATTCTCCGTTCGTCGGCCCCGGCCGCCGGCATCTCCCCCAGAATCCGTCCTCCGGAAATCACTGCGATCCGGTCGCAGAGGTTCAGCACTTCCTCAAGCTCGAAGGATACCAGGAGGACGGCGCACCCGGAATCCCTTGCACCGACGATCCGCCGGTGTATGTACTGGATCGCCCCCACGTCCAGGCCCCGGGTCGGCTGCGAGACGACCAGGAGCCTGGGTTGCAGGTCCAGCTCCCGGGCGATGACCACCTTCTGCTGGTTGCCCCCGGACATCGAGCGCACCGGAGTCGCCGGCCCCCGGGCGCAGCGTATGTCGAAATCCTCGATGAGCCGCCCGGCATGCTCGCCGATGGCCTTGAAGTCGAGGAAGCCGAACCGGTTCGAGAAAGGTTTTCGCCTGAATTTGCGGAGGATGAGGTTCTCGTCGATGCGGAACTCCCCGATCAGGCCATGCCGCTGCCGGTCCTCGGGAACCAGCGCCTGCCCGGCCTCGGTCCTCCGCCTGATTCCGTCCCGGGAAACGTCCCTGCCCTCAAGCAAAATCCGTCCGGAACGCACCGGCAGCAGCCCGGCGATCGCGGCGACCAGCTCCGACTGCCCGTTCCCGTCCACTCCGGCGATCCCCAGCACCTCGCCGGCATGCAGCTTCAGCGAAAGCCCGCCGACCGCCTCGGTTCCCCGGCTGCCCGCAACCCGAAGGTTCTCGATCTCCAGCACGACCGGGCCCGGCACCGCCTTTTTCTTCTCCATCCTGAAGGAAACCGCCCTGCCGACCATCCGCTCGGCAAGCTCCGCCTCGCTCGTTTCGGCGACCTCGAACGTGCCCAGTTGCCGGCCGCCCCGAAGCACGGTGCAGCGGTCGGCCACGGCCTTGATCTCCTTGAGCTTGTGGGTGATGAACAGCAGGGTCTTGCCCTCGGACTTCAGCCTGCGGAAAATGGCCAGCAGTTCGTCGGTTTCCTGCGGGGTGAGCATGGCGGTCGGTTCGTCGAAGATGAGGATGTCGGCGTCGCGGTACAGGATTTTGAGGATTTCCACCCGCTGCTGCATTCCCACGGTGATGTTTTCGATCTTTGCCGTCGGGTCGATGTCCAGCCGGTAGGCGGCGGAAAGTTCGGCGACCCGGCGGCCGGCCAGCGCCAGGTCGGTATTGCCCAGCCGGTTGCGGGGTTCCAGGCCCAGGACGATGTTTTCGGCGACGGAAAAATTGCGGACCAGCTTGAAGTGCTGGTGGACCATGCCGATCCCCAAAGCCGCCGCGTCGCCCGGCCCCCGAATCCTCGCCTCCCGCCCCCGCACCTCGATGGTCCCGGCATCCGGCGCGTACAGCCCGAAAAGGACGGACATCAGGGTCGATTTGCCGGCCCCGTTCTCGCCGAGCAGGGCGTGTATCTCCCCCTGCCTGACGTTCAGGTCGATCCCGTCGTTAGCAAGAATCCCCGGAAAGGCCTTGCAGATCCCCGTCATCCGTATCGCGTCGGCCCGTTCCATCCGGTTCATCCTTATATTAAGGAAGTTAATCTTTGGCAAGAATACGGAAATCAATAAGGAGGGGGGTCGAACCCCCCTTCGCTCCATCCCCACTACCGTGGGTATTCCGCTACCCCCCGAGCGGGGGTTCCACCCCCACAACGCCCCCGCCTTCACCGGCAAAGTGTTACGTTTCCCCGCCAAATTCGATTCCGTGCCTCAACTGACAACCGATTCCCGGCATTCTTCCCGGCACTTCCCGTCAGCCAAGGCGTGGAGATTTGCTCCGCAAATCTCCTAAATCCAAAGAGCATTAAACCAAAGGTTTAATGCTCTTTGGATCAGCCATCAACGGCCATCAGCCCCCTGGGGAATCCCGGAACCCACATCAGCGCCTCGGCATAGGTTGGGTACACGACGATTTCTCCGGAAATGATCTGTTGTTTGATCTCATCGAGCCGGGCATTGATCTCAGGGCTCAGGGCCGGATTTGCCCGGGAATACTCCACGCCGTCCAGGGCCAGGTCGAAGGTGATGGTCCTGCCGGAGAAGTTGCCGTCCCGCACGGCGTTCAGGGCGTAGACCACGCTGGATTCCACCCGCTTGACCATCGAGGTCAGCACCGCCGAATCGGTCCCGTTGTAGATGCCGTCCTCGAACTGGTCCGAATCGACCCCGATCGCCCAGACGTTCCGGCCGGCCTGCCTCTGGGCCATGGCCTCGATGATCGTCCCGTTCCCGCTGGCTCCGGCCGCCGAGTAGATGGCGTAAACCCCGCTGCCGTACCAGTTGAGGGCCTGGGTCCTGGCGAGCGCCGGCGCTCCCCAGCTATTGACGTAGTAATCGACGATCTCGGCGTCCGGCAGGATCGAAAGCACGCCCTGGACGAAGCCCACCTGGAACTTGGTGATCAGCGCCCCCGGAATCCCCCGATAAAGCCGAAGCGGGGATTGGGAATCCCGTCCTCGACGGCCTTCAGCGCCGCGGCCGCCCCGACCAGGAACGAGCCGTCATGTTCGGCAAACACCGCCTGCATCACGTTGGGAAGCCCCACCCAGTCCACGTCCACGATGAGGAAGTTTTGGTCCGGCCAGTCGGCGGCAACCCTTCCCAGGTCGGCGGCCCAGGTAAAGCCGGTGGCGATGATCAGGTCGTGGCCCTCGTCCACGGCGTTGCGGAGGTTGGTCTCGTAAAAGTCCTCGGTCTGGGCGGTAACGACCTCGAAGAGCCGTCCCCTGCCCGGCGTGTTCCCCCAGCTTTCCCCGAAGAAGTCCAGAATCCCCCGCCAGGCCGCCGCATTGAAGGAACGGTCGTCGATCCCGGTGCTGTCCGTCAGCAGGATGGTGGTAACCTCCCCTGCCCCCCGTGCCGCACCGTTCTTTTCCGTACAGCCGAAAACGCCAAAAGCCGCCAACAAAATTAAAACAAGCTTCATTCTCATCGATGTGTCCTCCGCCTTCATAGTAACCATAAACACGGCCCCGGTCAAGCTTGGCCGACGGCGGACGTTTTTACCGGGGAGCCTCTACCCGAAGCGGCCGCGGCACTATCCCGCTGGCATACCCAAGTCCCAGACCGCCCTGGCTGTTGTCGCCCCATGCCCAAAGACTTCCGTTCAGCGAGCCTTCCATACCGTCTTCGTCGATGATCGCCATGGATATGCCGCCGGAGGCGGGATTGAACACCCCGAAAGCCGTACTTGCGCTAAGCCATGTGGCGTTCGGGGCCTCGGACAGAATTATCTGGAACGGTTCCCACACCTTCTGGCCGTCCCCGTGAAGTCCGTTTCCAATCTGTCCGTGGTAGTTGTCGCCCCATCCCCAAAGCCGGCCGTTTACGTCTATGGCAAGCACGTGGTCGGTTCCGGGAAGCATGTGTATCGACCGCCACTTCACCCCGACTTCCGGGTGATCGACCTTGCCGGGAATCGTGTGGTCAATGCCCCCGTCGTTTTCGTCTTTTCTGCCGAGCTGCTTGAATTCGTTGTCGCCCCATGAGTAAAGGTCGCCGGTCTCGTCAATCGCATAGGTCGCATAGTTTCCGGCGGCAACCCAGCTCCACCGTTGGACGCCCGGCACGACGATCTGCATGGGCGTTAGCTGCTTAGTAGCATCCGGGTTTCCAAGCTGCCCTG
>WQZW01000181.1 GCA_009780545.1 Treponema sp. | reverse complement strand
GCTCGGGAAAGGGCGCGACCTAAAAAATGCCCTGCGGCAGGGCGAGCCCGAAGCAGGACAAACCCCGGCACTTTAGGCACCGGGGAAATGTGAAGGGTCTTAATCGGCATGCGGCCGATTGGACCCTGAGCTTTGCGGAGCAAAGTCCGGGCCGTTTACCCCGGACGTTCAAATCATGCAGGCCCTCTCATATTTCCGCCGTAGTTTTTCATGATTCTTGATCCTAATTCCCCGGCCGACATTTTTGTGCTATACTCAACGTACTTTGCGGGTGATATGCGGGAAAACGTGAAAAGTTATGAGTATGATGCGGTGATTCGGGCCGCCGGGAACGGTGGGGCGTATGTGCCCTTTCCGTTTGATGTGCGGGCGGAATTTGGCGCGGGTAGGGTAAAGGTGCGCGCGGTGTTTGACGGCGAACCGTATGATGGCAGCATTGTTAACATGGGCGTGAAAAATGCCGATGGTTCGGTGTGCTACATTATCGGCATTTTGAAAAGCATCCGCGAGAAGATCGGCAAGCAGCCGGGCGACAGCGTTCATGTCCGGATTCAGGCGAATCCGGGCTGAACGCCGCTTCGCAAACCAAGGAGTATGGTGATGAGAAAATCAATGGCGGCGGCACTGGCCGTTATCCTGTTCGCGCCGTTTTTGTCCTGCGCCAGCGACGGCACTGCGGCCGGGCCCGACATCGAGTCCGCAAGGGCGTATTGGGAAAGCGGCAACGCCCACTTTAATGCGGGGGAACTGGACCTTGCGATTGCCGACTACGACGAGGCGATCAGAATCGATCCGGATTATACGTTTGCGTATCACAACCGGGGCGTTGCACATTCGGACAGGGGGAATCTGGATCTTGCGATAGCCGACTACAACCGGGCGATCGGCCTGGACCCCAATGATGCGATGGTGTATACCAATCGGGGCAATGCCCATCGAGACGGAGGGAATCTTGACCTTGCGATGGCCGACTACAACCGGGCGATCAGCCTCGATCCGGATGATGCGGATGCGTACAATAATCGGGGCGTTGCACAGTACAACCTGGGAAACATCGATGCCGCGATCGAGGACTGGGAAGCCGCGCTTCGGATCAATCCGAACTATGCACAGGCAAGGGCCAATCTGGGAATCGCGCGCCGGGCAAGGGGATACTGAGCGGGATTTGGCGGGGATGAAAATTCCATCCCCCGCCCTTTACCCAGGTAAACTCGACCGAAAACCCCGCCAACCAAAGTCTTGGAAGAGCCGAAAAATCCCCAACTCAGAAAAAGCCGGCGATCATAAATCGCCGGGATGGAGGCAGTTCAATCCGCCGTCCGGCAGATTGAACTGATCTCCGAGTCCAAACTGCCATGCAGTTTGGACCAGCTTTCCAGGGCCTTTCTTTTCCACTATACTCAGCTTACCTTATGGAAGATAACAAGGAATCGGGGGGCGGAACCGGAATCGACGCCTACCGCCGGATTATGTCGCAGGCCAAGGCCGACAGCGGGCTGCTGAAGACCACGGATACGAAGCCGCCGGCCAAGCCCGAACCGGTTGAGCCCCGGATACGGCGGGTGGCGAAGTTCCTCGTTTTGGTGGGCTCGGAGCAGGCGACCGGGATACTGCGGGAATTCGACGAGCCGCTGGTGCAGGAACTGTCCAGGGAGATCGCCGGAATCGGCAGGATCGGGGCCGAGGAAGCCCGGGACATACTGGCCGAGTTCAAGTCCCTGCTGGACAGGCCGATTTCCTCTTCCTCCGGCGGGATCGATACGGCCCGGCGAATCCTGCACGGCGCTTACGGGCCGGAAAAGGGCGAGGCCCTGCTCAACAAGGCGGTGCCGGACTCCAAGGAAAACGTCTTCGGCTTTCTCCTGGACTTCAGCCCGGAACAGGTCGTCTTCCTCCTCAAGGACGAGAACCCGGCAACCACCGCCCTGATCCTGGCCAGGCTTCCCCCAAAAGAAGCCGCCGGCGTGATCGCCAAATTCCCCATGGCATCGAAAAAACAGATACTGCTGCGGATCGCCCGTCGGCAGGAAGTAACTCCGGAAGTGCTGGAACGGGTCGCGGCCGCGCTCCGGGAACGGGCCCGAACCTTGGGCAACACCGACGAGAAGGACCTCGAAATCGACGGCATGCAGACCCTGGCCGCCATCCTCAAGCAGGGCGACTATTCCTTCGGCGACCGACTCCTCGGCGAACTGGGCACGGAGGATCCGGACATTGGCAAGAGCCTGAAGGAACGGCTGTATACTATGGAAGACATCATCGACGTTTACGACCGGTCGCTGGCCGAAAAGCTCAAGACGATGGACGACCGGCAGATCGCCATCCTGCTGAAGGGCAGGAGCGGCGAACTGCGGAACAAGATACTGTCGAACGTTTCCGCCGGCCGCAGATTGCGGATCGCCGAGGAAGGAGAGCTGGCCGGCCCCCTTTCCAAGCGGGAATGCGACGAGGTGGCCAACGGTTTCATTGCCTGGTACCGGAACGCACGGGAGAAAGGCGAGCTTGCACTGAACGACGACGAGGAGTGGGTGAAATGAACTTGCAAAAAGGACAGAAGCTGGCAAACGGCTTCTGCATACTCGATATCGTGGACCTTGCCGAGATCGGCTCGACGGGCATTTGGGCCAGGCACGAGGCATCCGGGGCGGAAGTCTTCCATATCCTGAACGACGATTCGGAGAACCTCTTCTCCTTCGCCTTCGCCACCGCCCCGGAAGACGACACCGGCGTGGCGCACATCCTGGAGCACATCGTGCTCTGCGGCTCGAAGAACTATCCCCTCAAGGACGTGTTCCTCGAACTGTATCAGGGCAGCCTGCAGACTTCGCTCAATGCGATGACCTCGCCGGACAAAACCTACTACCCGGCCAGCTCGATCAACGAACACGACTACTTCAACCTGATGTCCATCTACGGCGATGCGGTTTTTCGGCCCCTGCTCTCGCGCTGGGCGTTCTTGCAGGAAGGCTGCAGGCGGGAAATCGTCAAGAGCGAGGACGGAACGGAAAAGCTGGCGATTACCGGCGTCGTCTACAACGAGATGAAGGGCGCGTACTCGTCCCTGGAAACCTACGCCGGCTATTGGTCGCTGAAGGCCGTTCTGCCGGACACGCCCTACGCCTTCGAGTTCGGCGGGAACCCGGAATCCATCCCCGACCTGGACTGGGAAGCGCTGAAAGAATTCCACCGGAAACGCTATTCCCCGGCAAACTGCAGAATTTTCCTTGCCGGGAACATCCCCACCGAGCGGCAACTGGACTTCCTTGCCGAAAAGTTCTTCTCGACCACGGCCGAAACCGGCATGCGGATGCCGCCGGTCGCCAGGCAGCCGCGCTGGATCAAACCGAGGGAATACGAAGTGGACTGTCCGGCAGGCAGCGATTCCAAGCCCACGGTTTTTGTCTCCTGGCTCTGCGGCGAGACGGCCGACTGGACGGAATCGGTTTCCCTGCTCCTGCTCACCGAAATCCTTCTGGGGCATGACGGCTCGCCCCTGCTCAAGCCGCTGGTCGAATCCGGCCTGGGCGAGGACCTCACGCCGGTTTCCGGCCTGGAACGGGAACTTGCCGAAACGGTCTTCACCGTGGGGCTTCAAGGCGTGCCCCTGGAGAACAAGCCCAAAGTCGAAGCCCTGATCTTCGAGGAACTGGCCCGCATCGCAAAGGAAGGAATCCCCAAGGACGATCTTGAAGCCGCCCTCCTCGCCCTGGAGTTCTCCCAGCGCGAGATCAAGCGGGCCGGCGGGCCGTTCTCGTTCGTGTGGATGAGGCGTTCCTTCCGGGGCTGGATGCATGGACGGGCGCCCTGGGAAACCCTGCTCTTCGAACCGGCGATGGCCGAGATCAAAACCCGGCTTGCCGCCGATCCGACCTACTTCGAAAAACTCATCTCCCGCTATCTGCTGGAGAATCCCCACCGTGCCTTGGTAACGATCAAACCGGAGGCGGACTTTGTCGCAAGGCAGGAAGCCGCACTGGAGGAGAAGCTGGCAAGGACGCTGGCCTCCCTCACTGCAGGCGAGAAGCGGGCGATCCTCGATGACGGGATCGAGCTGGAGCGGATTCAGGGCGAGGAGGAAAGCGATGAGGCCCTGGCCAGCATTCCCCACCTTTCCCGCAAGGACCTGATCCCCGAAGTCGAGCGGATTCCCCGGAGGGAGGAGGACCTGAAGGGAATCCCCGCCCTCTGCCACGAACTGCACACCAACGGGATCAGCTACGTCAAGCTGGCCTTTCCCCTGGATCTGCTGCCGGAGGAAGACTATCCCTGGTTTCCCTTT
>WQZW01000180.1 GCA_009780545.1 Treponema sp. | reverse complement strand
TTGACAGGCCAGCGTGATAAACCAGCTTCACTACGCCCCCAAAGACTTTCCCAGAATAGCTTTTTCCGAAAAAGTTGTCAAGTACCAAATCCGGGTTTGACGGACAAGCTTTGGTTGGCAGTGGATGCGGGGGCGTTGCGGGGGCCGGCCCCCGCTCGGGGGGTAGGGCGAGACGAAGGTTGTCGCAAAGCGACAACTTTTGGCTCGACCTCAGGGGGGCTTGGCCCCCCTCCTCATTATTCCGGTTCCTCACTTTTCGCCGACGTGGCTATGGAGGTTGCTGGCGAGGCCGCCCTGACGGCGGTACTTGCCGGGGCTTACGCCGGTGAAAGTCTTGAAAATTTTCGAGAACCAGCTTTGGTCCTGGAAACAGCAGATCGTGGCGATCTCGCTGAGGGGGAGGTCGCTTTCCAGCAGGAGGCGGCTGGCCTTTTCCACCCGCTGCCTGTTCACGTAACCGGAGAGGTTCTCGCCCATTTCTTCCTTAAAGATGGTACTGAAATAGGGAGCGGAAAGGCCGGCCACGGCGGCAATCTCGCCAAGGCTGATTTTCCTGCCCAGGTTTTCCCGGATATACAACTCGGCCTTCCGCATCGCCGAGGCATGAGGTAGGCCGTGGAAGGAGATCACCTGGTCGCAGACGGCCTGAACCACGTCATGGAGGATGGCGGTGAGATCCTCGCCGATTTTTGCCTCCTGGATGCGTTTGAGGAAACGGGCGTTGGTGTCCACGGTCGAGGCACTGGTGAGGCTCGTGCCGGTCCTGGCGATGAGGACCACGAGTTCCATGGCCCGTATCTGGAGGTAGGGAAAATTGTCGTTGCTGCTGAAGACGAGGACGGCGAGTATGCGGTTGAGGGTTTCGGAGGCTTCGGCCTTGTTGCCCTGGCGAAGGGCGGCGATCAGGTCCCGTTCCTTTTCCAGGGGATAGCCGAGGGTTCCGGGCCCTTCCGGATGCTTCTTCCGGAGATCGTCGATCAGGGACGACAGCGAGTTCCTCTGCTCGTAGCGGAGCCTGATCTCCTCATGGTGGTTCGCGGTGCCCTGCGAGAAGGAATCGGCGCAGATGAGGAGCATCTCGGACAGCGAGCGAACCTTGTCCTCGTCCCCCACGGCAAGAGAGCGCACGCGGCCCTCGAATTCGCCGCTCGGGATGCCGCCGTTGGAGGACGCCCCGCAGGAGGAGGATTCCCCGGAGGCGAGGCCGGAGCCCCGAAGGGCGCCGGAGAGCCTGCCGTCCCGGTAGATGGGGCTTACCCAGAAACTCAACGCCAGGTCGCAGCGGTAGGTAATCGCCTTGCCCTGCCTGCCTGCGTCGGCAATCTTTTCGGCATGCAGTTTACGGCACCTTCCGTCCGCGCCGAAACCGCAGTACTCACAGATTTCCTGTTCCACGTCATGTTTCCCTTCGGGGGTCAGCGTCCGGCCGACCTGACGGAGGTCGCCGTCGAGCATCGTAACCTGGCTTCCGGTGGCCCGGACGTAGATGGAAATCACCTTCCGCCTTCGGAAAAATTCGTCCTCAAGCTGCATTTGGCAGTCGACGGCGGCACCGTCCTGCCCAAAATCTTTCTTTTTCAATCACGCTTTCTCCATATATGGGGGAATTCCGCCTTTCTCTAAGGAAGGAATTGGTGGTTCCCATCGGTTTCCGTATCGGGCGGAAACGGCCCGTTCCCCGGTATTGTCCGCCGTCGGGGAATTCCCGTCGGTCGGAACCCAATATTAACCGATGGAAAGGAAATTCGATACACGGGCCCGGCGATATTCTCCGGGCGGCCGGCGGCCAAAGCCCGGACGGTTCATTCCTCTGTCGCCCCGACCGTCCTCCGGTACTTGCAGGGGCTGATTCCGGTGCGGCTTCTGAAAATTTTCGAGAACCAGCTCTGATCCTCGAAACCGCAGGCGGTGGAAATCTCGCTTACCAGCATGCCGGTCTCCAGCAGCATCGTGGAGGCCTTTTCGACCCTCAGCCTGTTGAGGTAGTCGGAGAGGTTCTCCCGCATCTCCTCCTTGAAGATTGTACTGAAATAGGGGGCCGAGAGTCCGGAAGCATCGGCGATCTCCTTCAGGCTGACCTTCCTGGTGTAGTTCTCCCAGATGAAGCGTTCGGCTTTCCGCAGGGCGGAGGCATGGCGGATGCCCTGGAACGAGAATATCTTGCCGGCCATGCGCTGGACGGCCGAACAGAGGTTCTCGACCAATTCTTCCCGCGTACCGGACTCCCCTATCCGCCTTAGGGTGCCCACATTGGCCTCGGCAAGGGCGGCATTCTTTTCCTCTGTGGCCCCGGACCGGGAAAGCGTTACGGACAGTTCCATCGCCTTGACCTTGAGCGCCTCGAGGCGGGCCTGGGAATTTTCCGCCTCCGCCGATGCGTCAAGCAGGTCGTCGAGCCGTTCCATCAGCTCCCTCACCACGGCCTGGGCCTCGGCGCCGTCACCGCGGCGAAGGTGGGCAAGCACCATCCGTTCCTTTTCGGCGATCTCCGGAAGATAGCCCTGCGAAAGGCAGCCCGAGTTCCCCGCGAAC
Organism: Treponema sp.; assembly: GCA_009780545.1. The sequence goes on along the minus strand of WQZW01000180.1, from coordinate 1,761 downwards.
GCCGACCTGCCCTGGTCGTCGCCGGCAGCCTCCCTGCGGGAGATGTACTCGGTGCAGATCATCATCATCTGGGCCAGGGCCCGGACGTCGGCGATGTCCAACTCCGGTATCCTGTCGAGCATGGAAGTTATCTCGGCGCGGGAAAGCTGCCCCCCGCAGAGATCAAGGACCCTCCGGGCGACCTCCTCCCTCCCGACGGCTATCGCACCGCTTGAGACGAAGGCTCCGGCAAAGCGTTCCATCGAGAAAAAGGGGCTGGCCCAGAAGAAAAAGCCCAGGGGACAGGTGTAGATGTACGAACCGCCCAGCCGTATCGCCTCCTCGACCGCATTTCGGTGAAGGGTCGAGCAGGGCATGCCCTCAAGAGGGAGGGGTTCCGGGTGGAAACGTCTGCACAGTTCGCAGAAAACCCCGTTCCGGGGATTCGTCGAGACCTGTCGGCAGGTGAAGTCGGCACCTATGACCGAAGCGACGCAGTTGCCGGCGTTTTCGTAGTGTCCGGCGATCTCGCCCGCCCTGCTCCACAGCGGCTCCAGGTCCCTGCGTTGGATAATGTTGGTGGTAGGCATAGATACTCCTTAAGTCAATGCTCACACCATATCAGCCGGGCTCAGGAAATTTCGTAACCAAATACACCCCTTTTGACATAAAATTGTCGGAAATCTTCTTATTGTGACAGAAACCTACGATTTTCTTCTCACCGGGAAGGGGGAACCAACTTTTCATGAGGGAACGCAGGCTGTCCGATCTGCCCGTTGCGGATCGGACTCGGGGCTTTGCGGGGTAAATTTCCGCGTCGGTATGTACTAATGGAAGATTTTGCTTGGGAAGGAACCTATCGTTTGCGGGAGCCGGGCTTGACTGCGGGGATTCCCTTGCGGCAGAGCTCGCAGTCGTCGGCTTCCCAGTTGGAAGCCTTCACCCTGCAGGCCGGGTAGAAGGGCCAGGGCAGCGGTTCGTCCTGCCGCCTGTCGACGATGCAGGCCAGAGCGACGACCTTCGCTCCCAGGCTTTCCAGCGATGCCGCGCATTCGCCCGAGGACTTGCCGGTGGTAACCACGTCCTCGGCAATAAGCAGCCGGTCTCCGGGCCCCGCCTCGAAACCTCGGCGCAGGGTCATACGGCCGGATTCGTCCCGCTCGGTGAAAAGGGCCGGAAGGCCCAGTTGCCTGCCCAGTTCGTAGGCCACGATTATCCCGCCCATCGCCGGACCCACGACGGCATCGATCCGGAGCGTGCCGGAGGCGATGTCCTGCCGTATTTTTTCGGCAACGCCGGAAAGGGCGGCCTCGGCCATTTCGGGGAACCGGAGAAGCCTGGCGCACTGGAAGTACCGGTCCGAATGCCGGCCGGAACTGAGAAGGAAATGTCCTTCGAGCATGGCCTCGGATTTGCGGAGCAGATCGAGAACGTCGTCTTGCATGGTTAACCCCGAATGTCGATGGTGGGAACCGGAGCGGCTCCGACATAGCCCCTACCGCGGAGATTCCTGACCAGGGGATTCTTCTTCAGGAGTTCCAGTTCGGCCCTTGTTTTTTCGATCCGGGCGGAAAGCAGCTCCCGGTTTCTCGCCGACTTTGCCTGTATCGCCAGCTTCATCCGTTCAAGTTCGTCGAAGGAGGTTCCCGGCTCGGGAAATTCCCCGGCGGGGAAGGCCGCCCGGCTTGCCTCGCCGTACAGTTCCCTCAGGGGATCGATCACCCCCTGGATGGAAAAGATGTCGGCCACGATGTTCCGCTCGAACTCGGCATAGGCAAGCAT
>WQZW01000179.1 GCA_009780545.1 Treponema sp. | reverse complement strand
AGTCGGGGGCACCGGGGAGCTTCGTCCGAAGTACCGGGATGCCGAATTCATCGATGCCAAGGGCGGCCTGATCATGCCGGGGCTGATCAACGCGCACAACCACATCTACAGCGCCTTTGCCCGGGGGCTGGCCATCAAGGGACAGGCCCCCAGGAATTTCCTGGAGATCCTGGACGGGCTCTGGTGGACCATCGACCGGCACCTGCTGGTCGAGGACAGCTACTGGAGCGCCATGGCCGTCTACCTGGAATGCATCCGCAACGGCTGCACCACGGTTTTCGACCACCATGCCAGCTACGGCGGCATCAAGGGCAGCCTGTTCGCCCTGGCCCGGGCCGCCGGGGAACTGGGTGTGCGCACCTCCCTGTGCTACGAGGTTTCCGACCGCGACGGCCCGGAGAAAGCGTCGCAGGCCGTCGAGGAAAACGACGAGTTCATCCGCCACGCCGCCGCCGACAGGACCGACATGCTCAAGGCGATGATGGGCATGCACGCCTCCTTCACCATGTCCGACGCCACCATCGCCAGGTGCCGGGAGAAAACGCCGGCCGGCATCGGCATCCACATCCACGTCGCCGAGGGCATGGACGACGTGTACGACAGCCTGAAAAAACACGGCAAACGGGTGGTCAACCGGCTGTACGACAACGACCTTTTGGGCAGGAACACCATCCTCGGCCACTGCATCCACATCAACGGCACCGAAATGGACATCGTCAGGCAGACGGACTCCATGGTCGTCCACAACCCGGAATCCAACATGGGCAACGCCGTGGGAATCCCCCCCTGCATGGAGATGATGAAACGGGGAATCCTCATGGGCCTGGGCACCGACGGCTACACCAACGACATGCTGGAATCGGAAAAAGTGGCCAACGTCATCCACAAGCATGTCCTCTGCGATCCGAAAGTGGCCTGGGGCGAGGTGCCGGAGATGCTCTTCGTCAACAACGCCAAGATGGCCGCCCGCAGCTTCAAAACGCCGATCGGGGCGCTGGAAGCCGGGGCCGCCGCCGACATCGTCGTCATGGACTACGATCCCCCGACGCCGATGACCGCCGACAACTGCGACGGGCACATCCTGTTCGGGCTTTCCGGCCGGGCCACGACGACGACGATCATAAACGGGGTGGTGAAGATGAAGGATCGGGAACTGGTGGGGATCGACGGGGCCGCGATCATGGCGAAGTGCCGGGAACACGCGGCCGCCATGGGAAAACGTATCAATTCAAGGTAGGAGGATGACATGAGCGACAGGATGAGGATGGTGCCGTTCGACCGGCTGATGAACTGGGTGCTGACCGAGCACAAGGAAACCGGCAAGATATTCGGCGTGGGGAAATTCCCCAAGGCGGCCGCCGGCAAGACGTTGCCGATCTTCGGGGAGAAGATGGAGGTTCCGCTGGGGCCGGCTGCCGGTCCGCACACCCAGCTCTCCCAGAACATCATCGCCTCGTACGTTGCCGGGGGCCGGTTTTTCGAGCTGAAGACGGTCCAGGCGCTGGACGGGCATGACCTGCACGTTTCCAAGCCCTGCATCCTCGCCGACGACGAGGGCTACAACGTGGAATGGTCCACCGAACTGTACGTTCCGCAGGCGATGGACGAGTACGTCAAGGCCTGGTTCGCCCTGAAGCTGCTCAGCGTGGAACTGGGCCTGGGCGATCCGGACGGCTTCGTCTTCAATATGAGCGTGGGCTACAACCTCGAGGGGATCAAGACGGAGAAGATCGACCGGTTCATCGAGGGACTGAAGGATGCCGGCAACACCCCGGTCTGGGCCGAGTGCAGGAAGTGGGCGCTGGCGAATCTTTCTTCCTTTAAGAAGATCGACGCGGCCTACGTCGAGGCGATAACGCCGAAGGTCTGCCGTTCGATCACCCTTTCCACCATGCACGGCTGCCAGCCGGACGAGATCGAGCGGATCGCCTCCTACCTCATCACCGAGAAGAAGCTCAACACCTACATCAAGTGCAATCCCACCCTGCTCGGTTACGAGTACGCCCGCAAGACGCTGGACGACCTGGGCTTCGACTACCTGGTTTTCGACCGCAAGCATTTCGATGCCGACCTGCAGTATGCCGACGCGATCCCCATGATCGAAAAGCTGGCCGACCTTGCCAAATCGCGCTCGCTGGCCTTCGGCCTGAAGCTGACCAACACCTTCCCCGTGGGCATCGCCCGCAGCGAACTTCCCGGCGAGGAGATGTACCTTTCCGGCCGCGCCCTGTTCTCCCTTTCCATCGCCGTGGCCAAGCTGCTGTCGGAAGGGCTCGGGGGCAAGGTGCCCATCGCCTATTCCGGCGGGGCCGAGGCGCGGAACGTGGCCGAGATCTTCGAGGCCGGAATCTGGCCGATCACCGTCTGCACCACCCTCCTCAAACCGGGCGGCTACGAACGGCTCGGCCAGATGGCGGAAATCCTTTCCAAGACCGCCTACAGGCCCTTTGCCGGGATCGACGTTCCCAAGCTGAAGGTCCTGGTTGACGATGCGACCTCCAGCCGGCTGTACCAAAAGGACAACACGATCAAGGACCCCTACTACGAGAAGCTCGGACGGGCGAAGCCGCACCACAAGATCGACGCCAAGCTGCCGCTCACCGACTGCTACATCTCGCCCTGCATTCCGGGATGTCCCATCGAGCAGGACATCCCCGCCTACCTCCGCCTTGCCGACGAGGGCCGCTACCTGGAAGCGATGGAGGTGATCGCCGACCGGAATCCGCTGCCCTTCATCACCGGGAGCATCTGCTTCCAGCAATGCGGCCACAAGTGCACGAGGGATTTCTACGAGGAAACGGTGCATATCCGGGGGGTGAAGCTGGAAGTCGCCGAGCATGCCTACGAGGAATTCATGGCCGGCCTGAAGCCCACGAAGAAATCCGGGGGGAAGATCGCCGTTATCGGAGGCGGGCCGGCCGGGCTTTCGGCGGCGTACTTCCTCTCCAGGGCCGGCCGGCCGGTGACGATCTTCGAGAAGAAGGACATCCTCGGCGGCTTTCCCCGAACGGCGATCCCCGAGTTCCGTGCGGATCCGGCGCCGGTGGACAAGGACGTGGCCCTTTCGCTGGCCTTCGGCGTGGAGGTCCGGCTGAAGACCGAGGTGAAGTCGCTGACCGAACTTGCCGACTTCGAAACGGTGATCGTGGCCACCGGCGTCCACAAGAGCTGCCCGGCCGAACTGAAGGACGGCTCCGGAAAGGGCGGCATAGACAGCGGTCTGCCGGGCGTCTTCGTCATCGGCGACCTTACCCAAGGGCCGACCACGGTGGTCGAATCGATCAAGGACGGGCTTGATGCCGCCGAGCGGATTCTCGGCTCGGCCATCCCCCGCCCCTACGCCTGGCTCAACTCCGAAGCCAAGACCTCGACGATCACCGAACGGAAAGGCGCGCTGACCCTGGACGAGAAGGACCTGCCCCTGGCCAGCCGCTGCCTGGAGTGCGAGTCGATCTGCGAGAACTGCGTCGAGGTCTGCCCCAACCGGGCGAACCTGGTGATCGAGGTGGACGGAACCCGGCAGGTGGTCCACATGGACGCCTTCTGCAACGAGTGCGGCAACTGCGAAAGCTTCTGCCCCTACGCCAAGGCCGCTCCCCACCGGGACAAGCTGAACCTGTTCTCCACCGAGGAGGACTTCCTGGACAGCCGGAACGACGGCATCCTCCCCCTGGGGGACGGGAAGGTCCGGGTGCGGACGGACGGCAAGGTCGAGGACCGCAAAGTCGAGGACACCGGCAGGCTGATTCAGGCCCTCCTGTCCTACGAACGCTTCAGGATATAGGATAACGGACCGATCTTGGTTTGGGCTTCGGTCCGTGGACCGAAGCCCAAACCGTCCCCCGTATTAATGGGGTAAAACCCGATGCTTGACTCCCGCCGGTTCCGGGGTTACCCTTTGGGTATGGACGAGATCACCAAGGAACTTGCCCGCATAGGCAAGGCGGTTGAAATGCAGAACGAGATACTGCTTGAGCGCATGGGCGGGCCCAAAAGCAGGTTTGCGGGCATACTTGAATTCATCGTTCTCATAGTCGGTGCCCTTACGTTTTTGAACGTTGCCGACGTGGTGGTCGGCTGGGTTAGGGGAGGCTGAAATGTCCGAAATGTTCCGTTTTGTTACGTCGCTCGTGAGCGCGGTATTGTGCCTCGCGGCGTTCTTTATGCTCCGCAAGATACGCAAGGATTCCGAGCGAAAAAATCAAGGCAAGTAGAGCCTCTTGCAAAACTCGGTTAGTTTTGCCGAGGCTATGCAGTTTCTCGCCCTATGGGCTACGAAACATGCATTTTTTAGCGGTTGCACTTGCAAACCT
>WQZW01000178.1 GCA_009780545.1 Treponema sp. | reverse complement strand
TAAGTATCTGGAACCGGTTGAAGTACACGAAAAAGTTATCTACCCTTTCGTTCGGCTGGGTCCACAGGCGGAATTTCACGAAATGCAGCGGTGCATGCGCCGGCAGCGTCCGGTTTTCCTGGCGGATATGGCCCGGAATGTTGGCCGATACGTTTCTCCAGCCGGTAAAGGCCAGACTGCCGAACTGAACCCTGTGCACTATCCCCTGGTTGTCCCTTACATAGGCTTCCAGGCGGTAGTTCAGGTTCGAGCCCCATACCCACAGATCCATGGTCCGCACGCGGCCAGGCATGGGTATCTCAAACGGTTCGCCATCGGCATCCACGGGGAACATGTCTATCCAGTTGTGGCCCTGGCGGTCGAAACGACCGTTGATGCCGAAACTCTGGATCAGCCTTCCCTCGCGATTGTTGCCGAAAAGTGCCCGCGGCCAAGCCTCAACAAAGGTCGAACGCGGAAAACTTGTCTCGTTTCCGTCCTCGTCACTGAGCGTAGTGGCAAACCTGCTTGCCCTAAGATCCCAGGAAAAGTCAAAAGTCCTGACTTGCCTTCCGTCATGCCACTCGCGGGTCGTCTCGCCGTTGAAGCTTTCCAGCACTATTGCGGACAAAGCAACGGGGCGATCCCTGCCGTAAGCCGACAAAACCGCAACGAACATCAAGCCAACAAAGCAAACAGCCTTAATACTGCCGTGTTTCATCCCTTCACATCTCCTTACTACGATGTCTTTCTCTCATCACTTAAATCTTATTACCATTCCCCGGTCTTGTCAATGTTTCCGGAATATTTGTTGTCACAGGTTTCTGCCGGCCGCCCGCCTCAACATGCGGCTGGTCGCATTGTCGGCCAGCCTGTCGGAAAAAACCAGCGGAATCGAGGGAATCACCCCGCATGCCACCCCTTCCACGGCCATCCTGGTCGCGGGAACCACCATCGCCCAGGGTGAATCGTCGAACATCACGACAACCTCCCTGGATGTAAAATCCGGATTCAGCCAGCTGAACAGGATCACCGGTATTCCAGGGTTCCTTTCCAGGTAATCGGCCCCGGCCCCGGCAAGCACAAGCGAGGAAACCAGGCGGGTGTCGGGCAGATCGGCGGCCGCATTCACGAAAACCACTGCGGAACCTGGGTCCCGTTCCATTGCGGCAAGGGAAAAGACGGACCGCTCGTCGGAATCCACGGGGCCGCCCTGCCACAGAACGTGGATTCTCTGCCCGTACACCGTTCCCAGGGCAGAATCCTCATCTTCCTGCCTCATAGAGCCGATTATCCCGGCGAAAAGCCCCGCCCGGAACAGATCCGTCCCCCTGTCGGTGCCGTACACGTTGAAAACCCCGTTGCCCGCCGGCAGTTCCGACGCCGGAACCGTCCCCCGGAACACCACGACCGGAATTTCCGGGTATTCGGCGTGAAAACGTTCCGCCACGGCCGAGAACCGGCGCGGAAAAAGCACGGCGAAGGGGTTTTCCGATGCGTACTTGATGGCGGCTATCACTATGTCCGGGCTGGCGTCGTCGGCAATCATCACCGGCCTTACCATGCGGAAAAGGGAAACCGACGCCGAAACCTGCCGCATCCTTATGCGGTTCTCGCCGTACAGAACGGCAAACGGAACATCGGTAACCACCAGCACCGGCGAACGGGACAGGAAAACCAGAACCGGCACGGCCAACACCACAAGGAGCGCCCCCAGCGCAATCAACAGCCAGACACGTTTCTTCATAGAACAATCTTAGCCTACCGGCGGGAACAAGTAAATGCGGCCATCCGCTTTAACCAGAAATCTAATTTGTCATGCAAGGGCGGAAAAAGTACAAAATTCCCCTAAATTAGGTGGTTTTGACTGGTGCTTTCGAGCCTGTCCGATTTTTTGTGTAAATGCCAAAATATCATCTGAACGGAACCCGTTCATTGCCAAACTCAATGGCGAATTGGTTCAGCGCCTGCCCCCAATCTTTTATCGGCATCGTCCATTTCCGGGAAGCGTTGCGAATCGCCAGATACAGTATCTTCAGTAGAGCATCGTCCGTTGAAAATGACGAGCGGTTTTTCGTGACTTTGCGCAACCGGTAATTCAGCGACTCGATCGCATTCGTCGTGTAAATCGCCCGGCGGATTTCAGGCTGGTATTTGAAAAACTCGCTGAGATCCTCCCAATGCCCTACCCAGGATTTGTAAATCATCGGATACTTGCCATCCCAGATTCTGCCGAACTCATCAAGGGCATCACGGGCGGCTTGTTCGCTGACGGCTGAATAGACGGCCTTCAAGTCTGCGCACAGCTTTTTCAAGTCCTTGTACGAAACGAACTTCGTCGAATTGCGCGCCATGTGGACTCGGACTTTAGTCCGCGCACAGCTGGATGCGGGTTTCAGGATACACGGCACGGACCGCTTCCGGAAAGCCTGAAAGTCCGTCCATGCACCAGTCTAATTTGCCCGCGCCGCGAAAGAAATCCAGAAATTCCGCCAGCTTTCCCGTGTCGAAGAGGTTCGCCCTGAACACGCCGGAAAGCGACGCGCTCTCCCGCAGGCGGGCGTCCTTGAACATGCGCGCCATGTTCAGAGCAATCTTCCGCGCCGTGTTCAGCGCTTTCTGCACCTTCATGTCCCATACGCGCGTCCCGTCCTCCGCAAAATGCACGTCAAAAAGCCAGTGCATCGACTCGACGCTCCACTCGAGCCGAACGCGGGACAGAAGCTCCTCGGGGCCGAGCTTCGAGCTGGAAATGTAGTAGCTCCACTCGCGGCGCACGGCGCCGATCGTGGAGAGCTTCGGCCAGCCCTCCCCCTCGATCCTCCCGCCGTTCTTCTCCGCCATCCTGAAAGACGGCGCATCCCCATTGCTGAAATACAGCCCGAGCTCCTCTTGCAGCCTCGGGACGTTGCCTTTCACCGAAAAAAGGTAGTCCGCGCCAGCGTTCAAGACCGCTTCCGCCGATTTTCGGCTGCAGTGAAGCGCGTCGGCGACTACCACGGCTCCGGACAGGTCGAGAATCTCCAGCATCTCGCGGAAAGCCGGCTGCTCCCCGCTCGCGCCAGCGCAGTCCGCGCTGCCTATCACGAGCTTGAGCTCGGAGATCATCGCGCTCGCGATGTGGAGCGTCCCGCCGCCGCCGGTCAGCTTGCCGGTTCCGCGCACGCTCTTGCCGTCTATCGCCACCGTTTTCCCGCCCGTGGGGCCGGCCGCCGAGGCCATCCACCTCGCGAAGCCGAGGCCGAACTTCTCCGCGTCGACGCATTTGAGGATGTTGCAGAACTGAGCGCGGCGCGGCGCCCTCGCTATCCCGAACCGCTCCTCAATAAGCGCGCGCGGGGGGGCGGCACGCGCCCAGTCAGCGATTTCGCCTATCAGACGCAGGCCGCACAGCATCCCGCACACGAGTATCGTCAGCGTCCCGCTGATGCTGTGCCAGTACCAGTCGTGCCCCGCATCTTCTTCCAGAAGGCGCATCTCCTCCTGCAGGCCGCCCCATATTCCCATGTTTCCCCTCCGGGGGCATTTTACGCTTTTTTTCGCTCGGAGAATACTCGGCGGGGGCAAATTAGATTCACGTGATGGCGGCACCGCGACAGCTTGACAAAGATGACGACGGTACATATTATGTCCGTATGCGTGTTATGAAGCACCTTTTCTTTTTCTCGGCCTGCGCTGCCTGCCTTCTTTCATGCGCATCGGTTACCAGAAGAAGCATAATATACGTGAACCTCACGGACGCCTCAAGGTTCGCTTTGCTCCCCCCGGGAGGGATTGAACGGGACATGGATATGGTTCAGTCCATATCCGCCGAATTCGGGGATCGGAATTTTTTCTTAAACGCCTGGGTAAGGGCAGATGAAAACGGAATAGACATGGTCTTTTTTAACGAGATGGGCGCAAGCATAGGGGAGCTTTCCTACAGGGACGGCGCGGCCCGCTTCTCGTCGACTGTTTTTCCGGTGTCTCTCGTAAGGTCTTTTCGGCCAGAATACATTGTAGCCGATTTTCAGCTTTCCTTTTATGATCCGGTTCTGCTAAACAGGTCGCTGAGAGACGGCGGCCTTGTTCTGGAAACTCAGGACGGCAACCGCCGCATTTTAAGCGGGAGTGAAGTTATAATCGAGATTGAAAAAACGCACAATACTGTTAAGCTGGTAAATCACTTTCGCGGATACACACTTATTCTGGAAGGAGATTTCCATTACAATGAGTAGAAAGAGCAAAAAGCTATTTATATGCCTTCTTTTCGTATTTCCCTCGGCATGGGCGCAGGCGGATGTTTTCCGCCATCCGCTCGCGCCGCAGACAATGGCCGCTTTCAATGCGGTCAGCGCAAATCTTG
>WQZW01000177.1 GCA_009780545.1 Treponema sp. | reverse complement strand
GGCGTTTTCCTCCGGCGACAGGTCGGGGCCGGGCGCGGGTCGGGACCTGGTAACCACGGCCACCCTGGACTTCGACCGTACCGAGGCCCTGCTGGAGTTCATCGGCAGTTCCGGCGGAAAGGCCGAACTCGTGTCGGAAGGCGGCCGGAGCGTCCTGCGCCTGACGATGCTGGAGGCCGGAAGCGAAACCGTGGATGCCCGGCTACTGTCCATGATGGAGGAATTCTTTACCGGATATAACATCAGCATCAGCCTGCAGGCCCCGAGGGATGTCGGCATTCGGGTGATTCCGGATTCGCCTGACGGGGCCGTTGTCGAGGTGCGGGGAAGGAAGGCCGGTTTCTCCGTCGAAACCAGTCAACTGCCGGCCCTTTCCGAAGGGCTCGAACTTGAGTTTACCTGGTAGGGGGAACGATGCGTAAACCGGTAGCCTTCCTCGGCTTGTCGGCCCTGCTGATGTCGGCCCTGCTTGCCGCTTCCTGTGCGAGGACGGAACCGAGGATGCCGTACGGCGATATCGGCCTGGTCTACTACGGCGGGGAAGGGGGCGGCGAACGTTACACCTTTTTCGTCATGGCCGAGGACGACGACGGGCCGGATAACCTCGCCGACCTGTACCTCTTCCACGACCGGGAACAGCTCCGCTGGCACATCCCGGCGGACGAGTGGATAACCTACGAGAGCGAGGACCGTACATGGATCGGGACCCGCGCGCTGGTCGCCCCGGAGGGGGAAACCCTGCCCCGGGGCCGGTTTCGGGCGGTGCTGGAGAACAAGGGCGGCGAGCGGGCCGAGCGGATCATCACCTTCGATGCGCCGGAAAATCCCCGCTTCCCCTTTCCCGCGCTGAAGTTCTCCGATGGGGAGTTTGCCGCGGTTTCCTCCTACCCGAGCAACAGTCTGGCGCTCTACGACGAGCAGGGGAGATTCCTCCGCGCGATTCCCCTGACCGAGCTTTCCGGCAGCGTCTCCGACCTTCCCCTGCCCGGCAACGCGCGGCTTGCCGCCCTTTGGGCCGAGGACCCGGACCGCCTGACCTCGGCATTCACCGACGTGATACCGATAGTTCGCTGAATTTTTGCAAGGAGAAACAATGACCGACCAACTGAATGCCGGCATCAAGAGCTACGTCCTGCGATCCGGCCGGCAGACCAAGGCCCAGCAGAAGGCCGTCGAGGAATTTTCCGGGGAATTCGTGATTCCCTACGCGGCCGCCGCCTTTGATTTTCCGGCCGTTTTCGGCAACGACAACCCGGTGGTGCTGGAGATCGGCTTCGGGATGGGCGAGGCCACCGCCGAGATCGCCCTGGCCAATCCCGGCATCAACTACCTGGGCATCGAGGTGTACGCTCCCGGCGTGGGCAAGCTCCTGTGGAACATCGGCCAGCGTTCCATTCCCAACATCAGGATCGTGCGGCACGATGCGGTGGAGGTCGTGGCCTCCTGCCTTGCGCCGGCAAGCCTTTCCGGCATCCACGTTTTCTTCCCCGACCCTTGGCCGAAGAAGCGGCACCACAAGCGGCGGCTGATCCAACGGCCCTTTACCGACGCCCTCGCTTCCCGCCTGAAGCCCGGCGGCTACCTGTACATGGTTACCGACTGGGAGGACTACGCCGAATGGGCCCTGCCGGAACTGGCGGGAACCGCCGGCCTCGTCAACGAGTACGAAGGTTTCGCCCCGCCGCAAAGCTGGAGGCCGGGGACCGGTTTCGAGAAGAAGGGCCTTGCCAAAAAGCATACCGTGCGGGAACTGTACTTCAGGGCCGCAAGCCGGGATCGGGCTTTCTAAGGAGGACGTATGGGAACAAGTTTGGTCGTCGCAGGTCTCGGCCTGGTCATAGGTTTGGGCCTCGGCTTTTTCTTCAGGCGAAAGCGGGGCCGTTTCGCCCCTGCCTCTAAAAGCTCCGCCGCGGACGTCCGCTCCACGGTGAAGGAAATCCTCCCCATTGCCGAGTTCGCCTGCCTGGTCTACCATTACAGCGCCGTCATCAGCCATTCCCAGGCGGCAAAGTTCTTCAGGTCCGAGATCAGCATCCCCCTGACCGGCAAAAAGGCCATCTACACGATAGACGGCACGATCAAGCTCGGTTTCGACGGCGGCAAGGTGAAGGTGGAAAACAGTTACAACAACGTCATCATCAGCCTTCCCCCGATGCGCATCCTCTCGCACGAGGTCTACCCCGAAACCTTCAGCCTGTACGACGAGCAGACCAGCCTGTTCAGCCACTATTCGCTGAAGGACGCCAACGCGATCCAGGCCCTGCAGAAAACCACCCAGGAGGACAAGGTCAAAGCCGACGACGGCCTTTTCGTCCAGGCCCGCCAATCCTCGGAAAAACTCCTCCGCTCCCTGCTGGAAACGATCCCCGCCATCAAGGGCAAGTACGAGATCGTGTTCCGGTGGGCCGAAAGCGAATAATCCATGCGGGGGGCCGATCCAATCTTACTTCGTAAGATTGGATTCAGGAGAATTGCCGACCTCCTACGGAGATCGGCAATTCTCCACCCGTTTGTTGACAAGGGCAAATCCCCTGAGGCCGGCATCCGCAGGACCATCCGCCACAGGCAGCCCGGACCGGCTAATACAAAAATCGCTTCCGATACCCGATCCCGATCCGCCGGAGCGTTTCCGTCAGGCTTTCCCCTTCCGTGCTTTGCTGTTTGAGGTCGATGAGGAACTGGTTCATCGAGAAGTGCCGGTACAGGAAGAGCGTTTCCGACAGGCCGGATTCCCGGCTTTCGGCCGAACCGTAGATGGCCTTCAGTTCGTCGGTGTAGGCGGCAAAGATTCCGCCCTTTTTCATTTCCGAATAGCCGGTTATCCAGATCGGCAGGTTCCGGCCCGTGCCTTCCGACAGCGCCCTCTGGAATTGCGGCAGCAGCCGGGCCATTTCCCGCTGCGACCTTTCCAGCGCCGCTTCCAGCTCCGGCCCGCCGGCCCCGGAAAGTTCCCGAAGGCCTGCGGTGCGGGGCGTGTGTATCGGCGTTTTGTTGAGGATGACGACGTTCCTGCGAAAGTCGATCCCCAGTTCCGGCTTCTCCCTGAAAAACCGCTCGGCGATTTTCCCGGAAGGCCCGACCAGGTACCGCCTGTTCTCCGCCGCCTGTTCCCGCCGCCCCGGATTGTCCCCGACGAGGATCAGCCGGATGTCGCTTTCCGGGCCGAGGTCGTCGAGCGAACCGTTGTACACCAGCGGCGTCTCGACCCGGTAGGTCGGCAGATGCCGGTCGACAAGCTCCTGCTGCAGGGCCCGCAGTTCCGGCAGCTCCCTTTCCATCCGGGCAACCTCGGCCCGGTAGCTTTCCCTGGCCCGGGCAAACAATTCCCAACTTTTCGCCGTCATGGGCTCAAGCCTAACAGCAAAGGCCGGACGGCTCAAGCCGGTCCATCATCCTGCGGACGACGGACTCAGGAGTTTTGCAAAGCAAAACTCCACGCATTTTCCGGCAAAAATTAATTGAAAGAAATTTGGCGTGGATTAGGTAAACGGTTCCTGGAATCTGTCGGAGGCGAGAGGTTTTGGGGATTGACTAGATTTGTTTGTCTCCCCGTGCTAGAGTTGCCCTGCAGCAGGAGGAAGGTCCATCTGTCTGCGACAGATGGACTGAGGAGATTTGCGGTGCAAATCTCCACGCATTTTTGGGCAGGAATTATTACGGTTAATCCGACCTAACCAAGGTGTTGGGAGTGGGGAGAATAGAATATCCGGAAAATGCCGCCTGTCGAACCGACAGGCGGGGTGGAGTTTTGCTCTGCAAAACTCCGAGTCCAATCGGCTCTGCCGATTGGACCTATCTCAACGTAGAGATGAGCCTTAATCCCAAACGGTTCGAGCCGGTCCGCCTTGAGTACTATGCGGCGAAACTGTTGTTGGGGCAGAACATTAAAGGCGACGACAAGGGCTACAAGGACCTAAAGCCGGCGTACCAGATAGCGATTTTCGGCAACGAGAGGTTCTTCGGCGACGGCGAGTTTTTCCACAGCTTCGAGTACTTCGACCCGGAGCGTGGCGTGTCGCTTGGAGGCAATACCCGCATCGTAACGCTGGAACTGTCGAAACTGGACCGGATTGCCGGCAAACCGATTGCCGAGATGGGTAACCGCGAAATGTGGGCGGTGTTCTTTAAGTACCACGCCGACCCCGAAATGCGGTCGGTGATCAATGCGATAATGAAGCGTGAGGAGGGTGGTCCATCTGCGAGGCAGATGGACTCAGAGATTTGCAAAGCAAATCTCCATTTCTAAAGGAAGTTGCGATGGCCGGAGAAGTGATACTGGGACTGAGCCGGGACGAGGCCGAATACTTCAGGTTGATGAGCGAGTACAAGTACGAGGTGGACCTGCAAAG
>WQZW01000176.1 GCA_009780545.1 Treponema sp. | reverse complement strand
GTATGGGCTGTAAGGCAATTTTCCTTTTCGCACATGTCGTACAGATTGACTTCCTGCGGCAAATCCCCCATACTGCTCCCATGAACCTCGCCGACAAACTTACTTTCTCAAGGATCGTCTTCGCCCCGGTCTTCTTCGCCCTGTACTTTCTTCCGGAAAAACTGAGCCTCCCGCCCGCTTCCTCACTCTGGATCATCCCGATCCTCTGGCTGATCTTCATCGTCGCCGAGATCACCGACGGGCTGGACGGTATGGCGGCCCGTAAGATGGGCCAAACCAGCGACTTCGGCCGGCTCTTCGACCCCTTTGCCGACACCCTCCTCCAGCTCACCCTCTTTCTCTGTTTCGTCCTGGACGGCCTGTTCCCCGCGGCCCTCTTCCTCGTCGTCATCTACCGCGAATTCTCGATCCTCTTCATCCGCAACCTCATGCTCAAAAAAGGCATCGCGATGGGAGCCCGTCTTAGCGGCAAGGCCAAAACCGTCCTGTACATTGCCGCCTGCGCCTTCGCCCTGGCCCACGCCAGCCTGACAAGGCTCGCCCTCTTCCCCGGCCTCCACTCCGCCACCGGGATCGCGGCACTGTCGGTCTTCGCCCTTTCCGTCCTCGCCTCGGTCCTCTCCTTCCTGGACTACCTGTCCGTCTACCGCTCCCGGAAGGAAAGTTAGGTTAGGGCCGATCAAATCCACGGTATCGGAATTGGCTTCCTTGGGTTTGTTTTTGTGAGCCGGACCTGTCAGCTATCCCTGCTTTTCGCCACAATATCCAGTTTTCGATAGTAATCGGTCTTCTTCACCAGTTCCTCGATGGACTCAAGGAGTATGCGGCCGTTTTTCTTCACTTCGATGTTCTTGTCCTTCTGAAGGGAACCCATCAGGATGAAGCCCTCCTTTTCGGAGAGGCCCAACGAGTTGATAAGCTCCTCCCAAGTGATGTTGAAGGTATAGCCTGCGGAGCTGTCCAGATGGACGTAGGCTTTTTCGAGCTGGGCCAGAAGGCCGCTGTATATCCGGCCCAGGGGATTGATCATGGTACAGGTTTCCAGCTGCCGGTAGCTGAACCAGATACGGCCGGCCAGTAACGTGGTGATTTTCGTAACAAGCTGGGGTTGGTTCTTAATCAACAGGTCAAAGTTGCTCTTCGTAACGGCCATGGCCGTGCAGTCCTCGGCGGCTACGGCACTTGCGCTACGGGGTTTGTTCTCCAGCAGGGCCATTTCGCCCAGTATGTCGCCCGGCTTCAGCACCCCAAGAAGGATGTCGTTCTCCCCGATGATTTTCGAAATACGCACCGATCCGCTTTGAATGATGAAAAGTTCCTCTCCCGGCTCGCCCTCGGCAAAGAGCATCTGGCCTTTCGGGTAGGTGCGGTTGGTCTCGCCCTTGGGATGTTCCAGCGGCGGCCGCTTGACCTTCTCGGTCAGCTCGGCAAGCCGGGCTTCCGCCGTCTGCATGTCCTTGCCCGGAGGTCCGTATTTAAGGTACTGGGCGTAAGAATGGAAGGCATCGGTCAACCTTTTGTGGGCCATAAAGAATTCGGCGGTTTTGAACAGCAGCAGGTGATCGCCGTCCTTGGGCTTGGCCTTCTCCCCGTTTGCCGTAACCTTGATAAGGGCCGCGTCGAAAAGCCGCAGCCGCTTGGACAGCTGCATCAGTATCTTGACGGCCACCAGCGAGTTGTCCTGGATGAGGTCTGCGTACTCGCTGACTTTCACCGCGATCAGGGTAACGTCGCTGAGGGCAACGGCGTCCTCGATGTGCTTCTGCGAGGCGAAGGCCGAAACGATGCCGAAGAAATCCCCGGCCACCAGCGTCTCCTCGGACACTCCCCTCAGCCCGATCTTTCGGGAGATACGCACCGTGCCCTGGCGGATAATGTAGAAGCTGTCCGCCGTGTTCCGGCCCTCCACCGTAACAAACGAATCTTTGTGGAAAGTCAGTATGTCGAATGCCTGCCCTGACATAATCATCCTCCTCGGCTGCCTGAATGTCGACGAAGCCGATAGCTGCCTTTTGAACGGTTCCCGCCGCATCGACCCGGCTGCGGAACCGGAAAGCCGGCCCCTCCCGCATCGGCGATTCCCTCAGGAACCAGTACATTATAATAAACTTGAAAAAATAATTTCAAGCGGTATGCTCCCGGTTCCGAATCCAAGAACTGCGGAGGAATTCGGGCAGGAACATGCGGAGGCCGAGCCCGTCTGATTTTCCATGGCAGACCGGACCTCCTAAGGCTCAAACGGAAGGTAATCCAGCACCTTGTCGAACCCGACTTTCTTCCGCAGGTTGAGATACAGCCCCGCAGGATTGCCCTTGACGAACATCCTCCGCCCGCCGACCTCGACCAGGGAATAGCCGGCCGGCAATCTCCCGCCGAAGATGTCCAGGAACCGCGTCTGCCCGTAGATCGGCCGGCCGGCAAGGACCAGCAGCTCGATGTCCGCCATGCCGGCATTGACCAGGTTCTCGTACGGGTCATCGTCCTTGGTTTCCAACACGAGTATGTCGGCAAGCTTTCCTATTTCAAGCGTACCGATACGATCTTCCATCCACAAGGCACGGGCCGCATTGACGGTAACCATCTCGAACAGCCTCCGTGCCGGCAGGTCCTCGCCATATAGCTGCCGGTACAGATCCCTGCCGTACCTGATCTCCTCCAGCAGGTTGATCGAACCGCTGGCCGAGGAATCGGTCCCCAGGGTAACGTTCACCTCCGCCTGAAGCATCTTGCGGACCTTCGCCGTAACGTTGAACATCCGCATGTTGGAGCGCGGACACCAGGCGACGCTGGCCCCGGCCCTCGCCATCTTGCCTATGTCCCCGTCGCTCACCGACAGGCAATGGACCAACAGGCAGTTACGGGAAAGGCAGCCGGCGGATTCCAGTATGTCGATTCCCCGCATGGACTCGTCGTCGAATCCCTCGCAGATATGGGTGACGAAGGGCCATCCTTTTTCCACCGCCAGATCATGCTCGCGGACCATGCCGGCGCCCCAGCCGAGATCGTAGGAAGAGCATTCATGGGCAAGGCAGTACTCGGGAATGGCCCGTATCGGCAAAGTCGGCAGGATGTGCCGGTTCAGGTCGTGGGGAAAGTGGTCGTTGACCGTGGCAACCCCGGAGAACAGGCACTTGTAGGCGGAAAGCAGGTACAGTTCCTCCCTGCTCAACACCGAACGTTCCCTGAAAACGGCCGAAGTCTTCAGGTCGTTGTCCCAAGGCATCCATGTGAGGTAGAAAGAATCGTTCCCCGGCCCGATTGCCGGCAGGTAGTTGCCCAGAAGGTGGTCGTGGCTGTTGACCAGGGCCGGATAAACGGTGGACTTTCCGCCAAGGTCGAAGGTCGGCTTCCCCTGCCCGGCAGCGATCCGCTCGCCCCGGATGCCAAGCCTTCCCCGTTCGGACTTCCGCCCATAGGTAACCAGCGTCCCCCCGACCAACGTATAGTCCACCCCGCATCCTTCCTTAAGTCAGCCAAAAAATTTCCCGCCGCACGTCTCCGGTCGGAACAAGCCAGACCCGTCAGGCCCATTTTGAAACCGCGGAGGCTTCAAACCATTCCATTGTATCTTGACATGGTGGATTTGTCTACTAAATTGTAATGAATCAAGAACAAACCGGACCGGAAACCGCAGCGCCTGTTCTCGGCGGCAATTTTACACACCGAAGGGAGAAAACGTATCGGCCCCGTATCACCCAGGAGAATCCTGCAAGGTATTTTTTGGAGGTTTCACTTTCCCCGCCAGCACGCGGCACGGGAAAGTGGTGGGAAGCGAACTATACCCGAACGGCCTACTTTTTCAGAATGCTAATGACGCGTTCGAGAACTTTCTTACGGTCGAGCGGCTTTACAATGTAGCTTTTGGCCCCGGTAAGCAGGCACTTCTTGACGACATCTTCCTTTCCAAGGGCACTGACCATGATCACCTGGGCATCCTTGTCGAATTCCAGTATCTTCTCGAGGGCCGTAACCCCGTCCATAACCGGCATCGTGATGTCCATCGTAACCAAATCGATGTTCGGGTGCATCTCCTTGTACTTTTCCAGCCCCTGGGAGCCGTCGGAGGCACTGGCCACAACCTCGAAGCCTTCCGAAGTCAGAATCTGCCCAAGCTGCTTGGCAATGAACATCGAGTCGTCGACTATGAGAACCCTATACTGTGTCCCATCCGGCTTGAGGCCCTCGGCTGTCTTCTCGTTCATGGGCATTTCGCTCTTTGCTATCATTAAGACACTCCTCTCTGGTATAAAGTATACAGACGGCAAATTAGTAAGTCAAGTGGCTGGTCCATCCTCCGATGGAGGATGGACTAGGGAGGTTTGCTTTGCAAACCTCCGGCCTTGGCTGTCGG
>WQZW01000175.1 GCA_009780545.1 Treponema sp. | reverse complement strand
TGATCTCCTCGTTGGCATCGACCAGCATCTCCCCGGTGATGGGATGCCTTACCCCCTCGAGGGTGTAGCGTCCCACGATACGGTCGCCCAGGGGCTCGATGATGTCCTCGCCCTCCTTGACCGCCGAGTAGTAGATGCCGTTGATCGTCCCGCAGTCCTCCTCGTTGACCACCACGTCCTGGGCGATGTCCACCAGCCGGCGGGTAAGGTAGCCGGCTTCGGCCGTCTTCAGGGCCGTGTCGGCAAGCCCTTTGCGGGCACCGTTGGTCGAGATGAAGAACTCGATGACCGAAAGTCCTTCCTTAAAGTTGGAGCGGATCGGCAGTTCGATGATTTCGCCCGAGGGCTTGGCCATAAGGCCCCGCATCCCGGCAAGCTGGCGGATCTGGTTCCGGCTTCCGCGGGCACCGGAGTTCGCCATCATATAGATCGAGTTGAAACCGTCCCGGTCCTTCTCCAGGTTTTCCATCATCTTTCCGGTGAGTTCCTCGTTGGTCTTGTTCCACACCTCGATAACGCGGTTGTAGCGTTCCTCCTGGGTAACCAGTCCCCTCCTCCACTCGTCCTGGATCTTCTGGACCTCGCGGTTGGCCTCGTCGATCATCCCGGCCTTTTCCTTGGGGATGAGAATGTCGTCGATGCCGATGGTGGCCCCGAAGATCGTGGCGTAACGGTAACCGGTGGCCTTGATCGCGTCCAGCATCTTCACCGTAACCCAGGAACCCTTTTCGTTCAGGATGTGTTCGATGAGCGAACGGAGCTGTTTGTCCTTCAGTTCGCAGTTGATGAAAGGAATCTCAGGCGGCATTTCCTCGTTGAAGGCAAGCCGGCCGGCGCTGGTCTCGATGGTCCCGTCCCCGGTCGGCTGTGCCTCCGAGCCTATCTTGTCCCAGATCGGCAACTTTCCGGGTTTCACCCGGATCAGGGCCTCCCAGTCCAGGCTTCCCCGTTCCACGGCCATCAGGGCCTCGTTCGGGGACGAATACAGGGGGACACGGTCCTTCTTTTTGCCGTCGGCGGAACCCGGTCTCTTCCCGTTGGGTTTGATCCGGGTGAGAAAGTTGATCCCCAGCACCATGTCCTGCGAAGGAAAGACGATGGTCTTTCCGTTCGCCGGGTTCAGGAGGTTCCGGGTGGAGAGCATCAGCGTCCAACATTCCATCTGGGCCGCCTGGGTCAGGGGCACGTGGACCGGCATCTGGTCGCCGTCGAAGTCGGCGTTGAAGGCATGGCAGACCAGCGGATGCAGCTTGATGGCCTTTCCCTCGACCAGCACCGGCTCGAAGGCCTGGATGCCCAGGCGGTGCAGGGTCGGGGCGCGGTTCAGCAGGACCGGATGTTCCTTGACCACCTCGTCAAGGACGGCGAAGACCTCGGGGCTTTCCGCCTCGACCAGCATCTTCGCCTTCTTGATGTTGTACACCACGTCCTTGTCCACGAGTTTCTTCATTATGAAGGGCTTGAAAAGCTCTAGGGCCATCTTCGTGGGAAGCCCGCACTGCCACATCTTCAGTTCCGGTCCCACGGTGATCACCGAACGGCCGGAATAGTCAACCCGCTTGCCCAGGAGGTTCTGGCGGAAGCGGCCCTGCTTGCCCTTGAGCATGTCCGAAAGCGACTTCAGGGGCCGGTTGGACGATCCCTTCACCACCTTTTTTTTCTTGGAATTGTCGAAGAGCGCGTCCACCGCTTCCTGAAGCATCCGCTTCTCGTTACAGATGATGATGTCCGGGGCGTTCAACGCCTGCAGCCGTTTGAGCCGGTTGTTCCGGTTGATCACCCTGCGGTACAGGTCGTTGAGGTCGCTGGTGGCGAAACGCCCGCCGTCGAGCTGGACCATGGGACGGAGTTCCGGCGGAATCACCGGGATCACGTCCAGAATCATCCACTCCGGCTTGTTCTGGGAATTCCGGAAACTCTCCACGATCTCGATCCGCTTGAGCAGGCGTTTGTCGCTCTTGTCGCCCTTCTCGATCATCTTGCCCCGGAGTTCCTGGGCCATCTGGTCCAAGTCGAGGTTTTCAAGCAGGGTCCTGATGGATTCCGCGCCCATCCCGGCGGTAAAGCCCCCGCCGTAGCGTTCCTGTTCCTCGAGGTACTCGTCCTCGGACAGGAGCTGGCCCTTCTTCAGGTCGGTGTCCGCCGGATCCATCACCACGTACTTCTCGTAGTACAGGACCGAACGAAGGGCCGTTACCGACATATCCAAAAGCAGCCCCATCCGGCTGGGGACGGAGCGGTAGTACCAGATGTGGGAAACCGGGGCGGCGAACTCGATGTGCCCCATCCGCTCGCGGCGGACCTTGAAGTGGGCGACCTCGACCCCGCAACGGTCGCAGATCACCCCCTTGTAGCGGATCGACTTGAACTTTCCGCAGTAGCACTCCCATTCCTTGGTGGTGCCGAAGATGCGTTCGCAGAACAGGCCGTCCTTTTCCGGGCGGAGGGTGCGGTAGTTGATCGTCTCCGGCTTCTTGACCTCCCCGTAGGACCAGCTCCGGATCATATCCGGGGAGGCAAGCCTTATCACTATCGATTCGAAATCCTGTATGTCCCGCATGGTTCCTCCTAGAAATTGCTCGTGGACTTTTCGATAAGCTCGGCATCCTTTTCGGTGAGGGGAATCTGCTTATTCTTGTCGTCGAAAATGGCCAGATCCAGGGCAAGCCCGCGGAGCTCCTGGATGAGGACGTTGAAGGACTCCGGAATCCCGGCCGCCGTGGAGGGTTCGCCCTTGACGATGGCCTCGTAGATCTTGGAGCGCCCGGTCATGTCGTCGCTCTTGATGGTCAAAAGTTCCTGCAGGGTGTGCGCCGCGCCGTAGGCTTCGAGCGCCCAAACCTCCATCTCGCCGAGCCGCTGCCCGCCGAACTGGGCCTTTCCGCCCAACGGCTGCTGGGTAACCAGCGAGTACGGGCCGGTGGAGCGGGCATGCATCTTGTCATCGACCAGGTGATGGAGCTTGAGGAAGTAGATGACCCCGCAGAACACCGGGTTGACGAAGAATTCGCCCGTCTTGCCGTCCCGGAGCATCGCCTTGCTGGAAACCGGAAGGCCGGCTTCCTTCAGCTTGCCTTCGATCTGCTCGGTCGAGGGCGATTGGAACACCGGCGAGGAGTACCATTCGTTCAGGGTGGAACCGGCCCAGCCGAGCTCGGTCTCCAGAAGCTGGCCGATGTTCATACGGGAGGGAACGCCCAACGGGGTAAGACAGATGTCCAGCGGGGTGCCGTCTCCCATATAGGGCATGTCCTCTTCCGGAAGTATCTTGGCGACCACGCCTTTGTTGCCGTGCCGGCCGGCCATCTTGTCCCCCTCCCGCAACTTGCGTTTGGCGGCGATCAGTACCTTGACCACCTCGTCCACTCCCGGATTCAGGTCGTCGCCCTCGGTCCGCCGCAGCCGCTGTATGTCGATCACCGTTCCCTCGATCCCGTGGGGCACCCGGAGGGATGAATCCCGCACGTCCTTGGCCTTCTCCCCGAAGATCGAGTTCAGCAGCTTGAACTCCGGGGTTGTCTCCACCTCGCTCTTCGGCGTAACCTTGCCGACAAGGATGTCGCCGGAGCGCACCTTCGCCCCCACCCGGACGATGCCTTCGCGGTCGAGATTATCGAGGTTCTTCTCGGTGGCGTTGGGGATCTCGCTGGTGATCTTTTCCGGTCCCAGCTTGGTCTCCCTCACCTCGGTGATGAATTCCTTGATATGGATGGAAGTGTACATATCTTCCTTGACCACCCGCTGGGAAATGAGGATCGAGTCCTCGTAGTTGTAGCCGTTCCAGGGCATAAAGCCCACGAGGATGTTCCTGCCCAGGGCAAGCTCGCCGTCCTGGGTCGCAGGTCCGTCGGCGATAACCTGCCCGGCGACTACCTTGTCCCCGGAACTGACGATGGGCCGCTGGTTGTAGCAGGTATCCTGGTTGGTCCGCTGGAATTTTACCAGCTGATAGATGTCGTTGCCGTCCTCGTCGATGGTAACCTGGGTCAGGGGTTTGACCGCTCCCGGCTCGTCCGGCTTGATCACCACCCTGTCGGAGGTAACCCGAACCACTTTGCCCGACCGGTATGCCTTGGCAAGAACGCCGGAATCGTAGGCGCACTTGCCCTCCATCCCGGTGCCCACCCTCGGGGCTTCGGGGAAGACCAGGGGAACGGCCTGCCGCTGCATATTGGATCCCATCAGGGCGCGGTTTGCGTCGTCATGCTCGAGGAAGGGAATCAGCGAGGCGGAAACGGAGATGATCTGCTTGGGGGAAACGTCCATGTACTGGATGTCCTCCGGAGTGCGGGCCGTGTAATCGCCCTGCCTCCTGCAGGAAACCTGATTTTCGGCGAAGGAACCCTTGTCGGTGAGCTT
>WQZW01000174.1 GCA_009780545.1 Treponema sp. | reverse complement strand
CTCCGGCGCTGGTTGCGCGGACGCTCCTGCGCCTTGCCGCGGACGGTTCGCTGCAGCGCCATACATGGGTGAGCTTCGCGCGGGTTGCGGGCGCGCTTGTCGCAAGCGGCGTTCCCGCGCTCGTCCTCGGGCTGGCGGCCGGCCGCTCCGCCGCCGTCAACCGCATCGTTTCCCCGGTCGTGTACCTCCTGCACCCGCTGCCCAAAGCGGCGTTTCTCCCGATAATAATGCTTTTTTTCGGCATCGGCGAAACCGCAAAAATCTTCCTGGTGGCTTTTGTCGTCTTCAGCCAAATGCTCGTCGCCGTTAGGGACACCGTGCGGCAGGTTTCCGCCGAACATCTCGACGTCGTCCGCTCGATGGGTGCGGGCCGCCTCGGCCTTCTGCGCCATGTCGTAATTCCGGCGGCCCTGCCCGGCCTTTTTTCCGCGTTCAGGGTCAGCCTGGGCACGGCGATCGCGGTGCTGTTCATTTCGGAAACCTTCGTTTCCCAAAACGGGCTTGGCCACCTCGTCATGGACGCATGGATCCGCATGTCCTTCTCGGAGATGTACGCCGCGATTACCGCGCTCAGCCTTCTCGGGTTGCTCCTCTTTATCATCACCGACGTCGCCGAATTCGTCCTCTGCCCATGGAACAGGCGCGAGGAGTAGGCGGCATTAAATCGGGGTGAAGTCACCCGCGCGTATTACGGAAATTTGCCGGAAGGAATGCCGCCGGTTACTCAGGCGTTGCGGGATGGTCCATCATCCGTAGGATGATGGACTCGGAGATTTGCGGGGCAAATCTCCACACTTTGGTTTATAGGGTAAAAGTGTGGAGTTTTGTGGAACAAAACTCCGAATCCAATCTGACAAAGTCAGATTGGATCGGGGGCTCGGCCCCCTCCATGGTGTCGGGTTCCCCGAATCAGCTTCCGCCTTCCGCCTCCAGCCGCATCGTGACCGAGGTTTCGTCGCAGAGTTCGGGCGGGCCGTAGTACTGGATCGCGCCGGGGAAACGGTAGCAGGTTTCCACCGACCAGGTTTTGCGGGCGGCGGCGAAAACGGCGAAGGGTTTCCCGGCCAGGTCCACCAGGGCCTTTTTGATCACCGGCTTGAACGTGCCCTGCCGGCGTTCCAGGTTCATCATCATCGTCAGGGGGACGCCGCCGGCGGTCCATTCCTCGGCGGGGGAAGTGAGGCGGCGGATGCTGGAAAGGTAGCCGGTAAGGCCGGAGGCGATCAGCACGAAGGCGGCATGGCCCAGGGCGTAGCAGTAGTCGGCGTCGAAGTTCGAGGGGAAGGCGCAGCGGCCCTCGTAGCCGAGGAAGTGGGACTGGGCGGTGAACTTCCCCCGGTACCGGCCTTCCTGCCTCAGCTTGCGGAGCCTGGCCTCGACCATGCCGATCAGCAGGATCTCGGTGCGTATCTTGGAAACCTGCACGTTGCCGTGGGGATCCCGGTCGGCCAGGAATTCCCCGGCGATTCCGGGCGGCATGGCGGACAGGGTGGCGAAGGCCGCCGCCGAGATCTTTTGCGAGAACCACCTGAGCTGTTCGGCCGGGGAGGAAAGGCCGGAAACCGTTTCCTCGTTGCCGGCGATGGCCTCGTTCAGTTCGCCGATCAGCCGTTTCACGTCCTGGATGAACTCGACCACGCCTTCCGGAATCAGGATGATGCCGAAGTTCTCGCCGTTTTCCGCCCGGGCGACGATGGAATCGCAGATCAGGTCCACGACCTCGGCCAGCGACCAGCCCCGCGCCTCGATCTCCTCGGAGATCAGGCAGACGTTGGGCCTGGTCTGCAGGGCGCATTCCAGGGCGATGTGGCTTGCCGCCCGCCCCATCAGCCGCACGAAATGCCACTGCTTCCGCGCGCTGGCCGCATCCCGTGCGAGGTTGCCGATCAGCTCGCCGTAAGTCTTGCAGGCGGTATCGAAACCGAAGGAGGTTTCGATGTACCGGTTCTTCAGGTCGCCGTCTATCGTTTTCGGGCAGCCGATCACCTGGATGCCGGAACCGTTTTCCAGGAAGTATTCGGCAAGAAGGGCGGCGTTGGTGTTGGAATCGTCCCCGCCGATGATGACGATCGCATCCAGGGCCAGCAGCGTCGCCGTTTTCAGCGAGGCGGCGAACTGTTCCGGGGTTTCGATCTTCGTCCTGCCGGAACCGATGATGTCGAAACCGCCGGTGTTGCGGAAACCGTCGATGATTTCGGCGGAAAGGAGCTTCGCCCTGTTTTCGATGAGGCCGGCCGGCCCGCCGAGGAATCCGTACAGCTCCGATTCCGGGCAGCCCTTGCGCATCCCGTCGAAAAGCCCGGCGATGACGTTGTGCCCGCCCGGAGCCTGCCCGCCCGAAAGAATCACGCCGACCTTGAGCCTGCGGCCCAGGTTTTCGTTTTTTCCCTCGGTGAAGGTTACGATGGGTTTGCCGTAGGTGTGCTTGAATATCTTGGCGATCTCGGCATGGTCGGAAAGCGCCTCGGTCCGGCTGCCGAACTCGACGGCGATCCGATCGACCGGCCCGGAAAGGCTTGCCGGCAGCTTGGGCACGTAGCCGTACCTGGCCTTCTGAAACGCAGAAATTTCCATAACGATTCCTTTATGTAGGTATAATGATACACAAAAAATCGGAGGAAGGCAACGGTTTTGTTTGTTTTCGGATGAGGGGAACCCTTCGATCGAGGTGGGGGAGGACGAGGGCCGGGGGATTCCTCCGGGCAACCAAATCCCCGGATCCGATCTGCGTAGGCAGATCGGATCCGGTTTATTTCCGGAAGAAACTGAACTCGTAGCCGATGGAAACGCTGGCGAAGTGCCGGTTGAAGTTGTCCGTACGGATCACGGCAAACATGTCGTTGAACCAGCGGAGTTCCATGAACAGGGCGCCGGGGCCGAGGCGGCTTCCCATGCTGATGCCGGCGGTAATACCGTACAGATTTTTCTCGCCTTCCGCGCCGAACTGGATATCGCGGTCGGGGTTCGGGCTGCTGCCCCCCAGCAGCGTGAAGAGGTAGACCCCGCCCATTACGGCGAAGTATGAGGTCCCGGTGCGTATCGTGGCCCGGCCCATCATGGGAATCAGCATGGTAAAGGCCGAATGGCGGAAATCGTACATGGCAACGCCCTCGACCTGAATCCCGAAGGAATGCAGGGCGTACAGGATGTCGGCGGGGAAACGTTCGATGAGGCGGAAGGGCTCGAAGTTGATATGCACGGCCCCGGAGATGCTTTCCCAATCGGCGTACTTGACGCCTTCGGCGCTCCACAGCGGGTTCAGCCACTGGATTACCCCGCCGGCCCGGATGCCCAGGTGGAGCAGGTGGTTGGGCAGCGGGGCCGTTCCCATCCCCCCTCCCCCGGCCATACTGACCAGGGCATTCTCCCCGCCGAGGATAAAGATCGCGTCCCGTCCCGCGGTAACGTACATCGGCTGCTCCTCGACCAGCCAGGAAAACAGGAATTCCAGCATACCGCCGAGGATGATGTTCAAAAACTCCCGGTCCGGAGCGGTAACGCGGTCGCTATACATAAGCCGGTTGTCGGTCATTCGCCAGAGGTACAGACGGAGGTCCCAGGAGCCGGGCGTTGCCGCGTCCGGACTGATTTCGCCGGTAACCGCGAAGGGCATTCCCCGGGTCAGCGAAGGACCGGGACTTACGTTCGGGGGGAAACCTCCTTCCGGGACGTCCGAGGGCAGGTTGTTCATATCGATCATTACCGGTTGGTAGCCGCCCAGTTCAAGAATGCCCGCAAAAACTTCTTCCCCAAAGCCGACTATGTGCGTTTCCCCGCCGCTATTACCCCAAAAAGGAACCAAGGCAACTTGCCTGCTTTCGTTCTGGGCGAAAAGGCATGGGGCCGCGGTCAGCAGGATAACGAGAAATAGTCCATTTTTAGCATTGGAAATCAATTTGCTCCCTTCTCCCTCCGAAGTCAGATTATACTCATTGTCGGCATGAAAGTACAGGGCATTATGTCAACATATCCCCATCCTTACAATACTAACCGTTTTTGCCGAATTCCGCAAGACGGTATCTCCAATAACTTATTTATAACACTCCGCAACAATAAAATCAATATAACACCTTGGCGCCGTGAAAGGGAAGCGGTTTCCCCTACCGATTTGCGGATGAAAACCCTTCAAACCGGTCCTGTTTTCCGATGGATCGGAATCCCGGTACTTTGTTCCGTATTTAAAGCGAGGTTACCTGAGCGGAGGATCTACATCACCCGTAAGGCGATACCCGTCCCGGAGTCCGGAATCCGAAGGGCGGCGGCCTTCCGCATTTGACCGCAAAACGCCGTTTTCTCCGAAACGGGTACCGGAACGGACTTTTGATTCCGACCTGCGGGGCCGATACTGTGGTATGGGAATCGTTTTTTTGAGG
>WQZW01000173.1 GCA_009780545.1 Treponema sp. | reverse complement strand
TTCCAACATTCTTTCGCGGGAGCAAATCTCGATTCCCACCACGCCGTTTTCGACACCCTGCATATAAAGATGCTCGACGACTTTCATCTCGTCCTCGTGAAGGGCCACAACCACGATGCCGCAACGCTTAAAAGGAAAGGCAAGCTCCTTGCAGAGTTGGCCGAACATAAAGTTTCCCTGAATCTCCAGCCCGGCCTTCAGGTATTTTTTGTTGTGATGAAACCCGCCGTGAATGATGCCTGAATTGGACTTGGACACGCCGAACGAGACATCGGCGGCCTTTTCAAGAATCACCGTCTTTATGTCGTACGCCGAAAGCCGTCTGGCAATATTCGCCCCGGAAACCCCGCAACCGATAATCGCTACGTCATAGTCCATAAATTTACATTAGCACGGCTTCAAAAGCCTGTCAAGTTTTTTTAAAAGCAGTGATAAAATTTTAGGCTCTAGACCATCATCTCTTAAAGGTTTTAGCAACAATCCTAAACAGATCCTCGTCCCGGTGATCGTGCCGGAACTCGCACTCCTAGATGTGGCACGGACCTGTCCGAAGCGCAGCCGTTGAACTTCGTCGGCCTCCGCTTGGCGAAATCCCAAAAGTTCTCGATATCGTTCACGTGGCTTTTTCCACGGGCAAACTCGTTCCTCGAGTGGAAGACGCGGTAATGGTCGTACCCGCTCACGATCAGCCCGTCGCAGGCTTTGGAGATGATGGTCTAGAACCAAATTGATTTCCGTGCCTTCACCCTTCCCCGGCTTCCCCCGCAAGACGTTTTCTCGCAACGTCCTGCACGGCATCGACGATCTTGGAATAGCCGGTGCAGCGGCAGAGGTTTCCGGCAAGGCCCCGGCGGATCTCGTCCCGGTCGGGGATTTCCGTTCGGCCCTCCAGGAAGGCCGTGGCCGCCATCACCAGGCCCGGGGTGCAGAAACCGCACTGCACCGCGCCATGCGCGACAAAACTTTCCTGCACGTCCGAAAGGCTGCCCGGACTTTCCCCGGAGATTCCCTCGATACTCGTGATCCTGCATCCGTCGGCCCGGACGGCAAGGTAGATGCAGGAATCCACCGCCCGGCCGTCTACCAGGACCGTGCATGCGCCGCATTCGCCGACCCCGCAGCCCTCCTTGGTTCCGGTCAGGCCCAAGGTATCCCGCAGGAGTTCGAGCAGGGAAAGCCGTACGTCCACGGCGATTTCGCGGGACCGGCCGTTCACCTCGACCCGTATCGTTTTGTGCATGCTATGCTTCCTCCCGTCCCGGTTCGTTTCCCGTGTTTGTGCCGGCGGCAAGGGCGCAGGCGATCGCCCTTTTCGGCAACGTCCGTATCAGCTGTTCCCGAAAGGCCTTGGTCGCCCGCCAGGAATCCCGCACCTTGGTGTCCATGAGGCACTTTTCGCCGATCTCGGCAAGAAGCTCCGGGCTTATCGTCTTGCCCCGGGCGAAGTCCTCGGCGGTTTCGGCCCGAAGCGGGGTGGGGCCGGCCACGCCGAAGGCGATCCTGAGGTCCCGGATCAGGCGGCCTTCGGGATCCGTCCTGATCAGAACGGCGCATCCTATGGTGGCGATGTCCATGGCGGCCCGGACGGCGAACTTGAGGTACTCGCCCCGGTAGCCTTCGTAGTCCTCCCGGGCGATCCGAATCGAGGAAATCAGCTCTCCCCGGTCCAGGGCGACCTTGCCGGGCCCCAGGTAGAACTCCCCGATGGGCACTTCCCGAACGCCGCTCCCGCCATGGACGGTCAGCCGGGCGTTGAGGGTGAACAGGGCCGGGGCCGTGTCCGCCGAGCTCGCACCGTTGGCGATGTTGCCCCCGACGGTTCCGGCATTGCGCAGCTGCGGCCCGCCGACGCTTTCTGCTCCCCGGGCAAGGCTCGGCAGATTGGCCCGTACCAGCGGATGGGCGGCGACCTCGGCGAAGCTTGCCCCGGCTCCCAGGACGATGCCGCCTGAGGAATCCAGGCCTATGTCGGCAATGCCGGGAATCCGCCGTATGCCGACCAGGGCGCGGCCGACGAAACGCCGGTCCCCCTCGCGGAGCTTCACCAGGATGTCCGTTCCGCCGGCTATGATCCTCGCTTCGGGATTTTCCCTTAGCAGGGCGAGGCATTCGGGGATGCCGGTCGCCTCCGCATAATCGCCGTAATCATACATCGCCTTTGCCTCCTCCGATCGCCTCGTTTGCCCGGATCGCTTCGAAAACCCTGCCCGGCGTAAGCGGCAGGAAGTCGATCTGTATCCCCAGGGCATCGCAGACCGCATTGCGTATCGCCGCCGCGGGCGAGCAGATCGGCGGTTCCCCCAGGCCCTTCGCCCCGAACGGCCCGTGCGGATCGACCGGCTCGACGAAAAGGGTTTCCAGTTCCGGGATGTCCATGAAGGTGGGCATCTTGTAGTCCAGGAGGTTGTCGTTCAGCGGGGCTCCGGTTGCCCGGTCGTACAGGAGTTCCTCGTACAGGGCGTAGCCTATGCCCATCCCCATGCCGCCCTCGACCTGGCCCCGGGCAAGCAGGGGATTGACGATCACCCCGGAGTCGTGGGCGTTCAGCATGCCGACCAGCCTTACCGTGCCGGTTTCCGTGTCCGCCTCGACCTCGGCGAAGCTCACCCCGGAAGGGTAGGAGTTGCTCTCGCAGCGATGGGAAACCTCGGCGACCAGGGTTCCGGCCTTTTTCATGTCGTAAAAGGAACGAAGGGCAAGGTCGGCGAGCGGGGCGACGCGTTCCCCGCTTAAGGCATCGATGACGGCATCCCGGTCGAGGTCCAGCTTTCCGGCCTCGATCCCGTAGAAGGATTCGGCGACATGGAGGATTTTTTCCTTCAACTGAAGGGCCGCCTTTCGGACGGCCATTCCGGAAACGTAGGTCTGCCGGGACGCGTAGGCGCCGGTGTCGAAGGGGGCGATGTCCGTGTCGGTCCGTTCGTCGGCGATGATCCTTTCCGGGGAAATCCCCAGCGTCTCGGCGGCGATCTGGGCCAGGGCGGTGTCCGATCCCTGCCCGATCTCGGTGGCCCCGACCAGCATCTTCACCGATCCGTCCTGATTGAGGGCCAGCCTGCAGCCGGCGATCTCCAGGCTGTAGGGATACACCGAGGTCGTGTAGACGAAGGCGGCAAGGCCCACGCCGCGACGCAGAGGGCCGGCCGCTTCGGTCCGGGAGGCGAGGGCACGGGCCTTTTTGGCGTCCCAGTCGAAGGCTTTCAGGCCCCGCTCCAGGCAGTCGGCGATCCGGTTCGTCGCCATGGGAATCCCGTTCAGCGGATGGGGGATTCCTTCCTTATTGAAGTTCCTCCGCCTGAACTCGATGCCGTCCATTCCCAGGGCGGCGGCGGCCCGTTCGACCTGGGCCTCTATCGCGAAGACGATCTGCGGAACGCCGTAGCCCCGCATCGCCCCGGCGTTTCCGGTGTTGGTGTACACCGTTTCCGCCCGGTACAGCATGTTGGGGATACGGTAGGCGGTGGCAAGGATGCCGGCGCCTTTGCCCGCCACCGAATGCCCGTGCGAGGCGTAGCCCCCGGTCTGCGAGACCGCGTCCATCTGCCAGGCGACGATGGTCCCGTCCCGCTTCAGCCCGATCCGGCTTTTGTAGGTGATGGCATGGCGTACCCGGGTATGGGCAAGGACCTCCTCCCGGGTGAGGGCCAGCCTGACCGGACGGCCCCCGACGGCCATGCTCATCGCGACGGCAAGCGGCTCCACGACGACGTCCTGCTTGTTCCCGAAGCCGCCGCCGACGAAGGGTTTGATCACCCGAAAGTTCCCCCAGGGCATGTCGAAGGCCTCGCCGAGGATGCGGCGGCAGATGTGGGGAATCTGCGTGCTGGAAACGCAGACCCAGCGGAGGTCGGGCCCCCGGAAGGCGACGGCGACCTGGTTTTCCATGTGGCAGTGCTGGACGACCTGGGTCCGGTACTCGGCCTCCAGGACCAGATCCGATTCGGCGAAGCCCTTTTCGACGTCGCCGACGGCCGCGCTCGTCCGGGCGAGGACGTTTCCCTTACGGCCCTCATGGATCTCGGCGGCTCCCTCGGCCTTGGCTTCCTCGGGAGTCAGGTAGAAGGGGAATTCGCGGTAGGTTGCGACGATTTTTTCCGCGGCGGTCTTTGCGGCAAGCGGCGTTTCGGCGACGACGGCGGCGATCTCGTCCCCGTAAAAGCGCACCCGGTCGGTGAGGATGTTCCTGTCGTAAATGTCGCCGCCCCCGTCCAGCACGTAGGGATGCCCGGCCGTGGAAAAAAGCGCCTTGGGAAGATCGGCCGGGGTGAGTATCTTCAGCACCCCCGGAACCTTCGCCGCCTCGGAAACGTCCAGGGCCAGGAACGCGCCGTGGGCGATCGTCGCCCTGCATATCGCCCCGTGCAGGAGACCGCGCATCGGGATGTCCGCCGCGTAGTCCGCCTGCCC
>WQZW01000172.1 GCA_009780545.1 Treponema sp. | reverse complement strand
TGATGGTGTTGTTTTCACAAATGTGCAGATAGTCCGCACCGGCATCCAGCTTGAGTTCCGCCTGCTCGGGGATTCTCTTGAAGTTTTCTTCCTTAGTAGAGGCCGCCACGGAAATCTCCTTGCCGAACAGCTTCGCTTCCTTGTAGCAGCGCTTGCAAAGTTCCCGGTAAGAACGTAGTCGGCCTTGCCCTTTTTGGCAAGAAGGTTCATCGGCACCATGGCGAACTGCTGGGTGGCCCCCCCCTGGAGGAACAGCACCTTGTAGTTTTCGGGGATTCCCATTACCTTGTGGAACAGTTCCTCGGTCTTCTTGATGATCTCGTCGAACTCCTTGGCGCGATGGCTCATCTCCATCACGGACATGCCGCAACCCTGGTAATCGACGAGGTCCTTCTGGGCGGCGGCCAGAACATCCTTGGGCAGGACCGAAGGGCCGGCCGAAAAGTTGAACAGTGTTTTCATCGAACTCTCCTTATGCTTTGAACTTGGACGAAATAAGCGAAACGATCTCTTCGCCTATCCTGAGCTGGGCTTCCACCGTGGATGCGCCAATGTGCGGGGTCATCGAAATCTTCGGGTGCGTGTAGACCTTTTCGTCCTTGATCGGCTCCTCGTCAAAAACATCGAGGGCCGCACCGGCGATCTTCCCGCTGTCCAGTGCCTTCAAAAGTTCGGCGGTGTCGATCAGGGTTGCGCGTCCGGTGTTGATGATGAAGGCACCGTCCTTCATCTTTGCGATTGCAGAAGCATCGATGATGGGCTTGTCGGTTTTGGGAACATGCAGGGAAACGAAGTCCGACTTGGCAAGCAGCTCGTCGAGCTTGACGTAGGTAAAGGGTTCGTTCTCCGGCTTGTGCCCCGAAGAATTGGTGTAAATGATTTTCATCCCAAGGGCCGTGGCCATTTTTGCCACGCAACGCGCGATGCGTCCCATCCCGATGAGTCCCAGAGTTTTTCCGGCCAGCTCGCAACCCTCATAGCGTTTCTTTTCCCACTTGCCGGCCCGCATGGTAACGTTGGCATCGTAGATAAACCGGGCCAGGCTGAACATATGCCCGATCACCAACTCGGCAACCGACGCGCTGGATGCATTCGGCGTATTGCAAACCTCGATGCCCTTTTCCTTTGCGTAGACGGCATCGATATTGTCTATGCCGACCCCGCCCCGAATCACCAGTTTGAGCTTCCCGGTCTTTGCCGCCTCGTCGATCACCGGCTTCCGTATCTTGGTCGCACTGCGTACCACCACGACATCGAATTCCGCAGCCTTGGCCGGAAGCGCGGCCTCGTCATAAAACTGCTGAACCACCTCGAAGCCCAGGCCGGAAAGCGCGCTTGCCGCACTGGCCTCGATACCGTCGGTCACCAAAATTCTCACCATACGCTCTTCTCCTTCTTGTTTCTGCTCGACATAAAACCGCCGGCTGACCCGGCAGCATTTTATTCTCCTACGAACCCGCCTTCCCGCAGGACTTTCAGGGCCTCGTGATGCTTCTTGTCGTTTACCAGAACGACCGGGCCGGTACAGCCCATCCCGCTTTCGGCGTAGATACCCTTACTCTTCAAAAGGGCAACGGCATCGTCAAGGTCGAACACCTCGATGCCGGCAATTTCCTCGGTAACGACTTCTTTTGCCGGTTCGTTTGCCGCAGGTGCCGGGGCGGTATTTTTCTTGGATGCCATGACAAGGTCCGCAAGCCCGGCATTTTTCGCCTTGGCATATTCCTCGCGGGCAATTCCCAGAACATTTCCCTCGGCAAGCCTTGCGGCATAGGCAAGGGCATTGGCAACCACCGGAGTCCCCGAAGCCCGGGACAGGATAAGCACCAGCCGGTTGTAGCCGTCACCGATTCCGGGCCCGTAACCGTAACCGGTGGCCTCGTAATTCCCGCCGGTGGATCCGGCGGAAAACAACTTCATCAAAATGTTACCGGTAAGACTGTCAACGACCATGATGTCGCAGGAGGGATTCAGAAGATCGTTGCCCCGCATCACCGCACCGCCGTCGGCACGGAGAGATTCGGAAAGACGCACCTTGTAACCTTTTTTTGCAAGTTCGGCGACGGCGCGTTCCACGGCTCTTGCACCATCGAGGTTGAGAATCCCCACCGAAGGATCGGCGATTCCCATCGCCTTGGCCGCAATCACCCCGTTGATCGTGTTCTTGATCATCGCCGCAACCCGGTCCGTGTCGGAAGTGCCGGTCGTGGTGGCAAGAAAAAGCTCGCTTCCGGTCGCCGGTGTCTGCACGAGGCCCACGGTCGAAACGCCGATGGGAAAGTTGTAGTGCATGGTAACGCAACCCTTGACGTAACCGCTGTCCAGAAGCTCCTCCATCTTGGCGTACATCTGCTTTTCATCGGCGGCCTCGACCTGCTCAAGCCGGCTGTCCGTTTTCGGGCCGATAAGCACCACGTCGAAGTTGCCGTTTCGGGCGGCCTTTTCCGCACCTTTGACCAGGTTGTCGCTGCCGTGCTCGCTTCCCAGGATTGTCAACGCCACTTTCACCCGACTTTTCTGAACAGTGCCGGCACCCACCTGCACCGAAGCTTTTTCCTCGCCCTTGTTCCGTTCCAGCACGATGGAAACGCCGTCAAAAAGGTTCGTCATGCGCCCCAGGAAAAGGCTGCCCTTCCCGACCAGCATCACCCGGTTAAGCTTGCCGGAAGTCAGATCGTCCATCGCAAAACCAAGGTAGGGAACCCCGGAAGGAATGTGCCCCTGGGTCGGGGCCCAGCCGGTCATGCCATGTTTGTCAACAAAATTTTGTATGTCCGCGCGCTGTATCTCCTGCTTCAGCACGGCGAGTGCGGCGATCATCTTGTAGTTGGCTTCCGGCACGTCGCCGGCGCCGGCCGGTTTGGTGATGTCGGGGTTCTGCATCTCGACGGAATACTTGTCCACATCGGTGATCTTCAGTCCGCCTTTTTCCAGGGGCAGCGACACCAGGGCGGACATAACGGCCTGGGGCGAGGAACCGGTTCCCACGGTATGCCGGCCTACCAGATCGGTATTGAACACCGGCGAAACAAAATCGTCCTCACCGATCAGCACGGCAAAACCGCCAACGGTATCCTCAAGAATCGGCAGTCCCTTTTTGACATGATCCTTGCCGTTCATCCCGAGCTTGGCCGTCGCGCCGCCCGCAACCACGACGATGTTTTTGTAGGTGCCGGCCTTGATCAGCGAGGCGGCCTGAATCAGCGCATGCGTGGGGGCCGCGCAAAAGCCCCTGGTGTCCGAGCCGGTGGCATTGGTCAGGCCGGAAATTTCGGCAATGGCCTTTGCAAAATTGCCCCCGCCCCGTTGGTTCATGTCGCCGCAGGCTTCCTCGGAACATTCGATGACGTACTCGACCTTGCCCAAATCGAGGGAATTCTTGACGGCAAGGTTGTTCAGGGCCAAAACCCCGGAAGCCTTGGCGACCAGGTTTTCCAGGATGGCGTGGGAGTTGAGGTTGACGTCGATGTCGTGGGCCGGCTTGACGCAACCGACCAGCTTCCCGTCGTGGAACAGTCCTTCGGCATGACCGCCCGAAATCTCGCCTTCGATCTCGGCAAGTTCCGTTCCGGCGCCGATCCTGCCGGCCGTTCCCTGCAGGGCCGGATGCGCGGCGATCTTTGCCGCGACCTCGGCCGCAAAACCTTTTTCCAGCAACACCAGATCGAAGGAATCGACGATTTTGATCAGGGCGATAAATTCGTCCTGGGGCATAATCTCGCCGAGCCTTCCGAAACGGCCGGCCCCGGAAACGGCCTTGTCATGCCAGGGAAAGGGATAGCCCTTCAGTTCATCCGGAGTGATCTGCCCGATGTACGCCTGGTTCGGCGGATACGCAACCGCTTTTTCAAAAGAGCGGAAATGATTTCTTACGTTTTTAAGGTATTCCGATTCGGGATTGACCACACGTTCGGTGGTCTGCGTGGTTCCGTTGTGCCACACCATGTCCGGTGCGTGCACCAATATGTAGGCCGCGCCTTTCAGCACAGGTTTTGTCATGTTTCCTCCGGGATTAACCAAAGCGGGAAAAACCTTGCCTTGCCGGAGGTTTTTCCCACTTTGGTTTTTTCAATGGCACTGTCCGCAAACCGAGCCGGAATCCCTGCTCGAACCCAAGCGGGTTCGAGCAGCAGTTTCCTAGTTCTCAAATACGGTTTGCTTGTCTACTTCGGTCTGTAGGGCCTTCAACGCCCTTTCGACCAGCTTCCTGCGAAGCTTCTTCTCCTCGGCCGCTCCCAGCGCGGGATTGCCCAGGGGATGGGGAATCGCGATCGCCGGAACGATCCTGTTCGCCCCGACCGTCAGCGATATGGGAACGACCGTGCAGACATGCACGACGGGAATCCCGGTCCGCTCGATTTCCTTGACCATCGTTGCGCCGCAACGAGTACAGGTCCCTCACGTGGAGGT
>WQZW01000171.1 GCA_009780545.1 Treponema sp. | reverse complement strand
GGGCCTTTACGAGCAGGGCAAGCTGATCCACCCCCCGCCCCTCGGCCGGCCTTTCATGCGAGACGTACCCGGCCCCGAAGTTCCGCCACTGCCAGCCGTAGATCGGCCCCATTTCCCGTTCGGCGGCCATCCTTGCGGCGGTTTCCCCGTCGGTGCCGTAGGGAACGGCCGCAGGCGAGCACCACTCGTCCCAGATATGGTTGTCCCTGGCCTTCAGCCATTCCTTGTCGGTGATTCCCCGGAGGAAGAACTCCAGCTCCGAGGCCACCAGCCTGAAGGGAACCCGCTTCGTGGTAAGCAGGGGAAACCCGCCGGCCATATCGTGTTCGAACATCAGCCCGGAAACCGAAACCGCGTCGGTCCCGGTCCGGTTCGCCTTGCGGATCCCCCCGGCAAGGACCCTTTCCACCAGGTCGAGGTATGCTTTCATTAAGGTAACGGTATCATTAGTGGAGGGAAGGGTCAATCGGGAGTCGGTCTTCCGTCCGAAGGATGGCGGATTTGGAAATTTGCGGAACAAAAGAAATTCAAAACTCTTGTGCCTAACCTCCGAAACAAAATCCCACAACCAATGCGTGGAGTTTTGGCTTTGCCAAAACTTCCTAGCTCGTCCGTCAAATCCCCACAATGAAGTCACTTATGGAAATCGTTGCGGTGATGATGGGGAACACCTCCGACCGGGAAACGATACGGGAGGACTGCCCGGTGTTTTGCCGGTTAAGGCGAAGCGCGGATATGGCGGCCTCCGCATGTTCGTAGATCATCAGCGTGTCGGCCTCGATTGTCAGTGCAGTTTGCGACACGCTATACATTTGCATTGTAACTACGGAACAAAATTTATGATTATTTTCATAAATTATTTGAAACGGAACCTTAATTCCGCTTGACTTAAAGTAAAGATTGCGTATAACATGCGGAATAAGGAAGTTACGTGAATTTCGCTTTTCCGGGGTAAACGGGGATTATGCGGATTTCGTGTATATGGGGTTATTTGCCATGCCGCATTATTGTGCTGGGATATAACAACCAATTATTGATAAAATTTCCGCATGGAAGTTTTAATATGTCAGTGGCGACATAAACACCACAAAGATGGTTTGAACATGAAAACATCAATCTTTGCAGCGACGGTAACTTTACTTTTTCTTATGGTTTCTGTATTTTTTGGCTCTTGTGTTTCTATGGGGCTATTCAAAGAAACACGCCGTGATGTTGGTGACATTGCAAGAGTATATCAAATGGACATAGCAAGCGATAGGGAGCGCGATGGTTCCTACGCATCTAGTGTACAACTTTTGTTTTTTGAATATGAAGAAGAAAATCAACAAAATATGTTTGGCCTCTCATTTAGTATAACTGTAAATCCTGTTCTGAGACCAGACCTAGGAAGATATGAAAGGTTGCTGTCCGGTAGTGTTGATATTGCTTTATTCATAGGTGATGATGAACGAGGTGATCTTCTGGTTAGTTTAGAAAGCAACGATTTGCCTATACGCAGACGTGTTGGGAATGTGATAATAGAAACGTTTGGTGTAACTTTTGATGAAGATATGTTTCAGCAAATTTTTTCTGGAAATGAAGAACTAGAGTTTTCTCTACGGATGAATGAAACCGCGAGTTTTGGAGATTTAATGCTAGATCTTCGTAAGCAAAGAATAAGAAGAAATATTTCAGGGTTCTTTGAAAGACATAGGGGAAAATCGTAATGGTATAAAGAAAGGCTGTTTTGCCGGTCGGTACGGCATATAGCATACGGTAACTGCTCGGTGCCCTGTTCGGGTGGTTCGGCTTCCATTCGGTTAGGTCGGCTTCGCCTTCCACGCCTCATTCCGGCACATTTTGCGGTTGCTGGCCTTTGCTGCGCAAAACCCTTATACGCAACCGCAGAACGTCAGTTACCTTGAACGTTAAGCGAAACAGTGACCAAATATAGTTAAAAAATTTTGTTAAACGGATCCGTCGCTAATTCACGGAAACGATTGAAAAGCCAATAAAAATCAATTTTGTGTTGAATAATGGATATCGTTACAATAAACTTGGGGACATATTTTTGTTGGGAGAAAAAATGAACATTCTTGTTATTAATGGTTCACCAAAAGGTGAAAAAAGTAATTCAATGAAACTGACTCGTGCATTTTTAAACGGTGCTGGCTGGACAAATGTGGAAACAGTTGATGTGTCAAAGTCTGATATAAAAGGCTGTTTGGGATGTTACACTTGTTGGACAAAAACCCCTGGAAAATGTGTGATAAATGATAGCATGCGTGATATACTCAAAAAATTCATTTTCGCAGATATAATTATTTTGTCATTTGGGCTGTACGGCTGCCATGTGCCTGGAAATCTTAAAAATCTTATGGACAGACAAATACCGTTAATGTATCCAGAAATGAAAGAGGATGGACATGAAAGTGGTGAACACCCTACACGTATTGATTTATCAAAAAAGCGGCATATAATAATTTCTACTTGTGGGTTTTGGACGGATAAAGGAAATTACGATGCTCTTACTTGGATACTTAATCGCGGTTTCGGTGAAAATCAATATGAGACAATTTTTTGTGGACAGGGAGAATTGTTTTCGATACCAGAATTGAATGAACGGACTAACCGATATTTGGAGATAGTTCGCAATGCCGGAATCGAATATTCTAAAAATGGTGTTATCAGCGAAAAAATTAAAGAGGAGCTTTCAGAAACACTTTTTCCAAAAGATGAATTTGAAAAAATGGCAAATGGCTCTTGGGAATAATAATAGACGGACAATAAATGGAGCGCGTTTCTACTTCGCCTGACAAACGGTAGCCGCTCATCGCCGCCGATCGGACTCGGGAGCAAATCTCCACGCATTGGTTGTCGGACGGACCTCCGCTCTTTACCGGCCACATCTTCGGAAGGTCCGTATCTTTGCCCGGCAAACGTCAATCGCCGGCGGCGTGAAGCTTACCCCGAACTTTGCCGTCTGCCGACCTGTCCATTTTACCCATGGCAGATCGGATCGATCCGCTGTATAATAGAAGCGATGGAAAAAGAACTTGGCATTGTCTTTGCCGGAGGGGCCGGGCCCGGACCCGAGGACTTCCGGCTGCTGGTCGCCGACAGGATGGACGGGGCGCTCTGCGTGGCCGCCGATTCCGGGCTGCTGCTCGCCCACGCCCTCGGTGTCAGGCCGGACTGGGTTGTCGGCGACATGGACTCCCTCGACGACGAAACCCTACTGCTCGGTTACCCGGACCGGGTGATCCGGCATCCGGTGGAGAAGGACCTAAGCGACACGGAGCTTGCCCTGGACCTGCTGCGGCAGAAGGGCTGCACCGAACTGTGGATAATCGGCGGGGGAGGGGGGCGTATCGCCCACTCCTTTGCCATCAGGGACCTCTTCGAGCGGGAGGATTTTCCCCAACGGTGGATCACGGAAAACGCCGACATCCGCTGCCTGGATTCCGGCACACCGGGCGGGCTTTCCGCACGGATGCCGCCCGGCCGAAAGGTTTCGGTATTTCCCCTTGCCGCCGGTCCCTGGCAGGCATCAAGTTCCGGGCTGCAGTGGCCGCTTGAGGGCCTGGACTGGAAACGGGGCTTCAACGGTCTGAGCAATGCCGCCGTCGAGGAAACGGTTTGCCTACGGGCCGAAAAAGGCCGCTTCCTGGTGGTCCTGGAGAACCTATGCCGGCAATCGTGATAGAGGGAAAAACCCTGGCTGCCGGGGTGCGGGAACAGGCACGGCAACGGGCGGCGGAGCTGAAGGCGCGGGGCAGGATCCCCTGCCTTGCGGTGATTCTCTGCGGGGAGGATCCGGCGAGCCTTTCCTACGTCGCCGGCAAGGAAAAGGCCCTTGCCGAAGCCGGCATGGCAAGCCTTGACTTCCGCCTGCCGGCCGAGGTGGGTCAGACAGAACTGCTGGCCCTCATCGACGACCTTAACCGTCGGACCGAGGTCCACGGCATTCTCCTCCAGCTTCCCCTGCCCCCGCACCTGAACTCGGATATCGCGACCGCCGCCATAGCCCCGGCCAAGGACGTGGACGGCTTTCACCCGATCTCGGTGGGAAACCTCGTCCTGGGAAGGCCCGGTTTCGTTCCCTGCACTCCGCAGGGCGTGCTGTTCATCCTGCGGGAGATCGCCAAGCTTGACGGGGCTCCGGCCCTGGAAGGCTCGCATGCGGTGGTGGTGGGCCGGTCGGACATCGTGGGAAAGCCGCTTGCCGCCCTCCTTGCCCGCCGGGACGCCAACGCCACGGTTACCGTCTGCCATACCGGCACCCGGGAGCTCGCCCGGCATACCCTTCGGGCCGACATCCTCATCGCCGCGGTCGGAAGGCCCGGACTGATCACCGCCGCCATGGTAAAGCCCGGGGCCGCGGTCATCGACGTGGGGGTAAACCGGGTGCCGGATCCGGGCCGGGCCTCGGGCCACAGGCTGGTCGGCGATGTCGCTTTCGGGGAAGTCAGGGAAAAGGCGGG
>WQZW01000170.1 GCA_009780545.1 Treponema sp. | reverse complement strand
CCTCGACCCGGAGGGCGAGGCCGAAGCCGGTGAGTCCGGAACCGAACCTGGCGAGGTCGAGACGGGCGATTCCGGGGCCGAAGCGCAGGTTCCGCAGGCCAAGGCGAGGCCCATCCGCATAGCTCTCCTCGGCAAACCGAACACCGGCAAATCGACGCTATCCAACCGGCTCACCTCATCCAGCGCATCCATCGTCAGCGATATTCCGGGGACGACCAGGGATACCCTCGAGGGCCGGTTTTCCTGGAAGTCCCACGAGTTTATCCTGCTGGACACGGCGGGCATTCGCCGACGGTCGAAGGTGACGGAGAACATCGAGTATTACTCGGTGAACCGGGCGATCAAGGCCGCCGGCGAGTGCGACGTCGTGGTGCTGCTTATCGATGCCGAGGAAGGACTTACCGACCAGGACAAGAAGATCGCCGCCCATGCCCACGAGAAAGGTCGGGGGATAATCCTGGCCCTGAACAAGTGGGACCTGATGCCGGAGACCAAGAACCTTTTCAACGCAACGGCCGACCGTATCCGCTACTTCTTCGGCAAGATGGAGTTCGCCCCGGTGTTGCCGCTCAGTGCCAAGGACGGCTCCGGCGTGGACAAGCTCCTTTCCACCGTGCTCATCCTGTACCGCCAACTGAATACCCAGATCGAAACCGCCCGGCTCAACCAGGCCATCCGCGCCTGGATCGAGCAGACCCCGCCGCCTTCCGGCCCCCGCACCCGATTCAACGTCAAGTACGCCGTCCAGGTTTCCGTCAACCCGGTGGAGTTCGTCCTGTTCAGCTCCCGAGTCCAGGCCGTCACCGAATCCTACCTCGCCTACCTCCGCAACCGGATGCGTAAGGAACTGGGTTTCTCCGGCATCCCGATAAGCCTGAAGGTGCGCCCCTCGGGAAAGGCCAATCGGGAGAATCCCACGGGGAAAAGGCTGGCGGGGAAGAAGACCGAGGAGAAGAAGACCAGGGAGAGAAAGCCGGGGGAGAGGAAGGCCAAGAAATAGGAGGTCCAATCGGCATGGCCCATTGGACGGGCGGAAAGCGTATATCGCCAACGGTGGAAATGCATGAGGCATTTCCACTTTGGCGGGAAGCCTACCCCTGGATTTGCCTGCTGCTGGCCTTCACCTACCGCAACCGTAGTAATTCAAAATTCTTCCTTCTCACATTCCCCAAAGGGGACGACCTGGATTCTCGAGGCCAACTTTACCGCAACGAACTTAGGTACTTCACTACCCTAAGCCCGTCGGCGGCGCTGGACTTGGGGACAAGGGCCGGATTGCGGACGCAGGCGATGGCATCGGCGAGCATGGTGGCGAAGAAGCCGGTCGGGCCGGAGAAGGTTTCCGGGGTGGGGGCCAGGGAGCGGAAGTGTTCGGCGTAGGGGCTGGGCCGGCTTTCCCAGACACGGAAGATGCCGTTGCCGATGTCGAGCCTTCCCCGTTCGCAGGAGCATTGGACCTGGAAAACCAGGTGGTCGCGGCCGGCACCCGCTTCCAGCACCACCGGAATCCGGGGCTTGCCGTTACGGTCGCCCTCAAGATAGCCTTCGAGCCAAGCGGTGCCGGAGGTCGAACGGAGCTTTGCCCCCCAGCGTTTGCGGTGCCGCAAAGTGGAATCGGTGAGGAACATCACCGCATCGGCCAGGTGGGTGCCGTCGTGCCAGAGAACGTCCAGCAGGGGCTTTTCCCGGCCCATGTACAGGGTCGCATGAACGCTGAGGAGCCTGCCGAGTTCGCCCCCGGCCAGGATGGCCTTTGCCCGAATCCAGTCCGCCGAGTAGCGGCGTTCGTGGTTGGTGATTACGGTAAAGCCGGGCCCGACAAGGCCGGCGATACTGCGGGCTTCGGCTAGGTTCGGGGCCAGCGGTTTCTCGCAGACCACTACCGGAATGCCGAGGTCGAAGGCCAGCCGGCAGTACCGGTAATGGCTGTCGGGATGGGTGGCGATGGTCAGCAGGTCGGGGCGGTGGGTTTTCAGCATCTCGGCGGCATCGGCGTAGGTCGGCACCTGCCAGGTTTGGGAGAAGAGTTCCCGGCGGTCGCCGTCGGTGTCGGCCCCGGCAACCAGCGTGCAGTCCGGGTTTGCGGCCATCGCCCCGCAATGGGTACAGGGCTTTTCCCTTAGGGAGTCGCCCTCAAGCAGACTTGCGATTCGGCCAAGTCCGACAACGGCCGCCTTTACCTGCGATTCCGGCATTTTGCCTCCCGTTTGTTATATGCCGTTTTGCACCTATTTCTGTTTCATTCGATTACCTGAATTTCAAATGCTATTTCGTCTGTCATTTCATCATGCATAGGGCCTGCCTGTCCGGTTTTATAAAAAATGTACCTTCCGTTTTTGATCACCAAGGCCAGT
Source organism: Treponema sp. (assembly GCA_009780545.1). Next base: position 2,126 of record WQZW01000170.1, on the reverse strand, counting down.
CTTCCGGCATTTGTTTCAAGCAATTCTAAATTTGCTCCATCCATAAACCACGAAGGCAAAAATATTCGCAGATTACGATTTAAGTCCACTACGGAAACTATATCTCCGGAAATATTTACTTGAGCACTATCAATTAAGGGAGCAAAAATAATGCTTCCTATATAGTATTCGGCAATTTGTGATGAAATATCTATTTCATTTGATATTCTTTTGTATCTATGCCCATTATTATCAACGATAATGAATTGATGATTATCATAAATAAATTTAAAATATTGTATTTCCGCTGCCGGAATAGCGTATCCGTCATTAAATCCCAAGTTGCTGAATATCATGTGACGTTGGACTATTAAAATATCATGGTAGGTTTCATTTGTGTTGCTCCAATTAATCCGTGTTTCATGGTTTAACAGCATTGCGGTTCTAAAGTTTCTCGTATCGCTTAGTGATTCGATAAATCTTAGCGGCAAATACGTTCCCATGAATTTCTCGTCAATATGTTCAATGAAGAATTCATCGGGTGCATTAAAAACCGCCTCGCTTACTGATTCTTCTATGCTTATATTTTCAACAGAATTTTCTGGTTTATTACTTTGTTCTTCAGTGAAATGAAGTAACAAGACGCACATCAAGAAAATACTAATTTTACCCATATTTCTCCTCTTTTGGGTTATTTTATATCTGGTCATAAATTTTGTCAACAATATCGAAATGGCACCTACCCACCAAACAAACGCTCAGTGCGTGAATTGGATAAAGGCGTTACACTTCAAGTAACCTGACACCGCCGCACGATGGCGACAGTGCGGGCTTGGAAAACAATTCGATCTCGGATATGACGCTGATGTATAGCTTCGCTTGGTTCAGCTCTTGCTCCAGGTCGGAAGGGATTACGCTGCCTTTGGCGGTAAGAAAAATTACGGCATTGGTGTCCAGCACGATATTACTCACGATCATCCCACTCGGCTCTGATCTGTCGCTGAAAAGCCACGCCGTCGCCGTATGTTTCCGGAGAGAGGATTCCAAAATAATGCGAAATAGGCTTGCGTCCGGGAGCGACGGCCTCTGCCTCGGTCGGGGCGGGGGTGAACGCAAGAATGACCTTTCCCACCGGCACTTCGCGAGGTACGTCAATAACCAGACGATAGTCGGGCGGAATATCGACAGTTTGTTCAACGATCATACGGTCAATATACCATGGGTGGGGGGTTTTGCGAAGCACGGTCCAATCGGCCATGGGCCGATTGGACTCGGAGGTTTGGCGAGCCAAACCTCCACTCCGCCGGAAACCGGCGGCCTTTTTCGGCTTGGCAATTGTCCGGCTCTGCCAACACCTTGGTTGTCAGGATTGCCCTTTGGCCTTTGTCGGCTAGGTTCACACTTTGCCGCAAGGTAAAGGGCAACCTACCCAAGGCTTTACCTCCTGCCGGCCTTCTTCTAATTCACCAGCGCTTCCCGAGCCCCCAACCCCGGCTCACCCTGCACCGCCGGGCCCGCAAGTCCAAGCCGTTCCTCCGCGATCCGCCTAAGGCGGCGTTTTTCGCTGGGGGCGTTGAGCAGGGAGTACATTACCGGGACGACGAACAGGGTCATGAAGAAGCTGACGCTGAGGCCGCCGACGAAGGTCAGGCCGATGGGTTGGATCATTTCGGCGCCGGCTCCGGGGAAGAAGGCGATGGGGATCATGCTGAGGATCGTGGAGACGCCGGTCATCATGATCGGGCGCAGGCGGCTGCGGCCGGCCTCGAGGCAGGCTTCCCGCATCGGCATGCCCCGGGCCCGCAGGGTGTTGGTGTAGTCAACCAGGACGATGCCGTTGTTCAGCACCACGCCGATAAGGGCGATCACCCCGATCACCGAGAACATCGACATCGCCTGCCCGTTGAGCTTGTAGATCCAGATCACCCCGATGAAGATCAGCGGGATCGAGAAAAAGATCACCAGGGGATCCACGAAGGACTCGAACTGGCTGGCCATCACCCCGAAGACCAGGAACACCGCCGTCAGTATGATCATCAGGTAGCGCCAGTAGTAGGTCTGGATTTCGTGGGCCTCGCCGAGGAAGCGGACGGTAACTCCTTCCCTGGGCACCAGATGGCTGTTCACCGTCTGTTCAAGTCGCCGCT
>WQZW01000169.1 GCA_009780545.1 Treponema sp. | reverse complement strand
GCCGGGGGAAAAGCCCAGGCCGGAAAGCACTCCGGCGATAACCGCTTCCCGTCGGTAAAAGCCTGAGTTCTCAACCTCTTCCTGCAGGGCATGGTGCCGCTCCAGCAGGGCCCGCATCCGGCCTTCCTCGCCGCCCGGCTCGGCAAGTCTTGCCCCGATCTGCTCGGCCTCGGCAAGCAGGGCCTTCATCGGGGCAAAGGCGGTTTCGGCCTCGTCCCGCAGCGTGCTTCCCCGGTGGACGATGCCGGACTGGGGCAGGTAGGAGATGCGGGCCCCTTTCTGCACGGCCCGTTCCCCGGAATCCGCCGGAATGACCCCGGCGAGTATCTTCATCAGCGTGGATTTACCGGAACCGTTCGCCCCGGCAAGGCAGGCGCGGGAACCGGAGGCAAGGCGGAGGCCGGCATCCTTGAGGATATCCCGATCCCCGAAGGCAAGGCAGACCTTGCTGAACTGGACGAAGGCCATGGCTACCGGGAACCGTCGGTGTCGGCCGCAGGATCATCCTCTCCGGCCTCCTCACGACCTGCCGGATCGTCATTCTCGACGGGATAAAACTGCATTACCTCAGGCGATGCCGAACGGCGGAACACGGTACGCTCGTCGATGTTGGCCCGGGGAACGATCTCCAGCCTGAGGCCTCGGTCGTCAAGGACGTACAGGAGGGGCAGGCTTGCCTCTTCCCGCCCGCTGTCGGCAAAGTACATGGTAAGCGCCCCGTCGTAGCGTTCGGCCATACTCGGGCTGAGGAAGAGGTCCATCGAAACACGGCCCCGGCCGGCCGCGCTGCGGGGGATGTGCCTGGGAACCAAAAGGCCGAAGTCGCTCCAGGAAAACTCCCCTTCCGGAGCGAAGCCCAGGGTCCCGTGGGTGTTGCCGGCAAAAACCGGGCCGGCCCGAAGGATGCGGCCGTACCGCTCGGCCCGCCGTGCCTCCTCCCCCAGAATCACCTGCTCGATGTCGATGTCGGTACCGGCAAAAATGTGCGACCGGAGTATGCCCCCGGAGTCGGTAAACTGGACGGCGAGGGTCGAATCCGGCCCCGGCCTGACGGAAAGCCCGCTGCCGGAGAATCTCCAACCGGAATTGCCGTCCGGCACGATCTCGGTATAGGCGAAGATCTGCTGGATGTCGTCAAGCACGATGCGGGCGATGCCGGTCTCCAGCCCCGGCTCGAACCGCCAACCTCCCCGCAGCTGCTCCAGGTCGATCCGGCCGGAAGCTATCATCGCAAGCTGGGCCTCCGGAATCCAGGTCCGATCCAGCAGTTCCCGGATGTCGGCGGAGGTCGCCACGGCAAAACCCTCGGTATGGTCGAAGAACCGCAGCCTGTAGGAAAAGGTATAGCCGACGGTACCGTCCACGGTGAGTACCCGGTACCAGTTTCCGGGCAGCGGCTCGCCGGTCACGCCCAAAGGCGGAACGCCCTTCTCGCTCATTTCCAGCACCTTGACGATCTCGCCTTCCCGAAGCCGGTAGACCCGGCGGGCATTGTTTTCGGCATTGGCCCGGAGCGGCAGCCCGGACTGCAGTGTCTCGGCGTAGGTGAGGGCGAAACGGGCAAATTCCTCGGCGTAGGCGTCGGCCTTGGCCCGGCTTCCGGCAAGATGCAGGTGGGCCAGCGGCACGCCCATCCGGTCCGCCCCCTCCGCCGTCCGCATCCCGTCGGGCAGGGCCACGACCCACTGCCTCTCGATATTCGACCTGAACACCACCGGCAGCACCGTCCCGGAAGGCACGAAGGGGTCCTCCATGGACCAGAGCAGGACCCCCCAACCCAGCTTCGACTGGCATGAACCCAGCAACCCGGCAAGCAGAACGAGGAGAATACCGCAAAAAATTCGCCGCCTACGTCCCATATCTTCCTTGGGATGCGCCGGCCGGACCGTAAGCGGAACCTACAAACGGGTCGTGGCGTTGCAGCAGCGTCGTAAATTTTTCAGCCATAATTTTACCGTTCCACATTGTACCACGTTTTGGCAAAGCGAAGGAAGCGTGTCCCGACGGACCGCGGCATTGCTCGGAATCGATTCCCGGATGACAAATCGCACTTCTCTGCCTACAAAAGAAGGCAAGTCCGTCATCCTAAGGATGCTGGAACCCCTATTAACTTTTTTTCGGAAAAACATGACAATGATTTCGACCGGAGGCCAAACTTCGGCCAAACAGACTTTACTCTAAGGCTCCACTGATTAAAAACCGATGCCGGAATTTAATCAGTGGAGCCTCTTGCAAAACTCGGTTATACTCCTTTAGGTTAGTTTATTGTACATGGAATTGCATAATTCCTTGTACAATAAACTTTTACAATCGGAAATAGTCAATTGGCTATAGTTTTGCCGAGGCTATGCAGTTTCTCGCCCTATGAGCTACGAAACATGCATTTTTTAGCGGTTGCACTTGCAAACCTGAAGTTTTGCAAGTGCCTCAGTGTTATTTACCCATTTCTACGGAACAATCAGATGTGGGCCTTCAGACTTCAGACTTCAGTCTGCGTCTGCGTCTGCGTCCACATCTGCGTGAAGTAGAAACATCAGATCGCTTATTTCCGCCCTTGCCTGCCGAACAGGGGCCGAAGGTGATTCCACAGAACGTCCTCGATGCATTGAACGTAGTCGGCTCTTTCTTCTTTATCCTTGAATTCGTCCAATAAATCGCCGAAATTCCAAAGGTCGATTCTGATCGTCACGTCTTTGGGAAGCCACGTCTCGAGGTGCATGGCGTAAGTCGTCGGGTTGTGCGTAAACAGATGTTGCTTAAGGCGGGTGGAAATGTCCTCCGAACTGCCGACGTACATGCAGACGGTGCCGGTTTTGGCGGTTTCCCAGTTTTTGGATTTGTTGATCCTGCACAGCGAGAATTCCTGCTTCCACACCGCAAATTTTTCTTCGGTTTCGACTCTATCGAACGGAAAATTTATCGCATGCAACGTATATATGATGCCGCTGCCGGGATTGTCGCCGGTGCCCGTCTGCTTCAAGGTGTCGATTGTTCCGGTGATCGTTTGGTACGGTTCCAGGTCATGTTTTTTGCCGAACAGCTTTTTGATGTTTTCGAAACGTTCCGTAATCATGTCGATTTCCGCGTCGATGATTCCCCGAGGAATTGTCGTTCCGTTCGGTGTCGCATTGCCCATTTCGTTCCCCTTTGGATGTTCCTTCATCCGTTTTGCCGTTGCTCGTACCGCCCCGCATCAAGTTTTGCGGGGTGGCCTTCCTTACCCTGTCCGGTTTTGCCGGCCAGTTTGCGGTCCGTTCACGGGAACGGGCGTAACGAGGGAACCGCTGATTGAATAGGAAATCCAACTGTTCCCGCAGATCGTAGATATACGATCCAATCTGCCTGCGGGGTGGAGAATGCCCGGCCTACCGGTTTGGCATTCTCCGAGTCCATCCTCCTCAGGAGGATGGACCGTACTCCCGGGCTTCTTCCTCGCCCCGCAGAACCCGCAGGGCTCCCTGGACCAGGGCCAGCAGTTCGTCCTCGCCGGGGTAGACATGCACCGGGGCGACGAACCGGACCCGTTCGGCAATGGCCCCGGTGACGATCTTGCTGTGGGCCAGCCCTCCGGTCCGCAGGATCGCCTGCACCTGCCCCGCAGCCGCGACCGAAACCCCGGCAATCTCCTTGGCGACCTGGTAGGCCATCGCATCGAAGAGCAGCCGAAGTTCCGCGTCGGTTTCCGCTTGCCGCTCCAGGTCGATCATGTCGGTGGAGTTGCGGTAGGCGGCAAATCCGCCGTTCCCGGTTATCATCCGCTTTATCTCCGCATGGCTTTTACCCCCGTAGCAGAGCCTGGCAAGGTCGCCCGAAGGCAGGCCGCCGCTGCGCTCCGGGCTGAACGGGCCCTCGCCGTCGAGGGCGTTGTTCACGTCCACCACCCGGCCGTTGCGGTGTAGCCCCACCGAGATGCCGCCGCCCAGATGGGCGACGATCAGCGTCGCCTCGAAGTAGCCTGTCCCGACCTCGGCGCAGTGCCGGCGGGCGATGGCTTTCTGGTTCAGGGCATGGAAGATCGACCGCCGGGGAATCTCCGGGTGTCCGCTGAACCGGGAGATCGGCTCCAGCTCGTCCACGACCACCGGATCCACGATGAAGGCCGGAATCCCCGCCCCGGAGGCAAGCTCGTAGGCGATCAGCCCGCCGAGGTTGGAGGCATGCTCCCCCAGGGGACTCCGGCGCAGGTCGGCGAGCATGGCCTCGCCCACCCGGTAGGTGCCGCCCGGAATCGGCTTCAGGAGCCCGCCCCGGCCGACCACGGCATCGAGGGATGCGGGTTCTATCCCGGCCTCGGCAAGAGCGGCCTCCAGAACGCCCTTGCGGAAGGCGTACTGGTCGGCAATCGAGGCGAAACCTGCGAGTTCTTCCATAGTATGGCGCAGGGTTTTCTCGAAAATCGGTTTCTCGTCCCGAAAGACGGCGATCTTGGTCGAGGTCGATCCGGGGTTTATCGCCAGTATGTCCATAATCAGTATGCCTCCAAAATGTCCAGAAG
>WQZW01000168.1 GCA_009780545.1 Treponema sp. | reverse complement strand
GGTGAGGATTCCGGGAATGGGAAGCCGGGAACCGCCGGAAACCGGCAGCAATCTCGTGCTGACCATCGACCGCCGAATCCAGACGCTGGCCGAGGAGGCGCTGGGTTCCCGTACCGGTTCCATCGTGGTTCTTCGGCCCGGAACCGGCGAGGTGTTGGCCATGGTTTCCTATCCCTGGTTCGATCCCAACATCTTCGTCTCCGGGGATTCGGCCGCCTACCGCGCCCTTATCGAGAATCCCCAGCGTCCCCTGATCAACCGGGCGATACAGTCCCACTTTCCGCCGGCCTCGACCTTTAAGGTGATCATGGACGTTGGCATCCGCTCGGAAAACGCCTTCCCTCCGGCACAGACGGTGCTCTGTACCGGTTCCATCCAGTTCGGCGGGCGGACCTGGCGGTGCTGGAACCACTACGGCCACGGCAGGCTGGGCCTTACCGACGCCGTGGCCAATTCCTGCAACATTTATTTTTGGACGGTGGGCCGGGATGCCCTGCGCATCGACAACATCGTGCAGTATTCCCGTGCCCTGGGCCTCGGCCAGCTTTCCGGCATAGACCTTCCCCGCGAGGAAACCGGCCTTCTGCCCACGCCGGAATGGAAGCAGCGTCGGTTCCACGAGGCCTGGTTTGACGGCGACACGATGAACATGTCCATCGGCCAGGGCTTTACCCTGGTTACCCCGCTGCAGATGGCCAACGTCGTGGCGATGGTCGTCAACGGGGGAAAGCAGTACGCCCCCCATGTGCTGAAGGAGGTGCGGAACCCGATTTCAGGCGAGCTGGTCTCCAGTGTCGAGCCGACGGTGGTGAGGGAGCTGGACGTCCCGGCCTCGGTCTTTGCCTCGGTGCGGGCCGACATGCGGAACACGATCGTCACCGGGTCGGCAAATTTCATGAACAGAATCATCGTGCCGATAGGGGGCAAAACGGGAACGGCGGAAGTGGGCCTGCAGACCAACTGGCATTCCTGGTTCATCGCCTTCGGGCCCTACGGTTCGACCGATGTCGAGGAACAGGTGGTGATGGCCGCCATCGTCGAGGCCACCAACGACTGGGAATGGTGGGGAACCTGGGCGACCGCGGCGGTGATGCAGGGCATTTTCGCCAACCAGACTTTCGAACAGGCGGTCCGTGCCCTGAACCTCCAGTACATCATGCTGAGGTAGGACGATGCCGGGTCGCCATATCTTCAACATCGACTACCTGCTCCTGTTGCCGGTACTGGTCCTTACGACCATCGGGATCATGTTCATCTATTCCGCCGGGATTTCCACTTCCGGGGAATCCGCTTCCGGCGAGTACCTGCGGCAGATCATCTGGGCCTCGGTGGGCCTGGCCCTGGCCCTGGCCCTTTCCATGGCCAACTACCGCGTCCTGTACAGGATCGCCCTGCCCCTGTTCCTGGGAACCGTCGCCCTGCTTGCGGCGACCGTGGCCTTCGGCCGGCTGGTCCAGGGGGCCGAACGCTGGCTCAGGATAGGCGGGATAGGGCTTCAGGGTTCGGAGTTTGCCAAGCTCGCCACGATCGTCCTTCTGGCCCGCTATCTCAACGACTCCAAGATCAACGCCAAGTCCTTCGGCCGGTTCGCCGTCGCCTGCCTTATCGTGGCCGTTCCCATGGGCCTTGTCTTCATCCAGCCGGACTTGGGAACCGCGTTGGTCTTCATCGCCATCCTTCTGTGCATGGCCTTCGTCGCCGGAATTTCCAAACGCTACATCGCCTTTTCCGTGGCCTGCATCGGCCTTACCGGCATTCTCACCGTGATGCCTTTCTGGCAACTGCACATCCTGCAGCGGCCGGTTCCGGCGATAGAGGCGCTCGGGAACGTCCGGCTTCTTGCCATCGTCTGCTTTTCCCTGCTCGTCATCGCCGCCATCGCCATTTTCGGATTCCTGAAATACCACAAGGGATACTTTTTCTGGATCGTCTATTCCGTGCTGGTGCTGGTTTTTTCCCTCGGCGCCTCGTTCGTGGCCCGCGGCGTCCTTCGGGATTACCAGATCATGCGCCTGGTGGTCTTCCTCAATCCCCAGGTGGATCCCTCCGGCGCCGGCTGGAACATCATCCAGTCCACCACGGCGATCGGTGCCGGCGGCTTTTCCGGCCTGGGATTCCTCCAGGGAACGCAGAGCACGTTCCGCTACCTGCCGGTACAAAGCACCGACTTCATCTTTTCGGTGCTTTCGGAGGAAACCGGTTTTGTCGGCGGAATGACGGTCTTCGCCCTGTTCCTGGCAATCCTCCTCCGTCTTGCCCGCCTCGTCCGCATTGCCGCCGATCCCTTCGCCAGCTATATCTGCGCCGGCCTCATCGGGATGTACGGCTTCCACTTCATCATCAACGTGGGGATGACCATGGGCATCATGCCGATAACCGGAATCCCCCTGGTTTTCATGTCCTACGGCGGCTCCTCGCTGGTAACGGCGATGATGGGAATCGGCCTTGCCCTGAGCATCTACGTCAGGCGTTACAACCTGCAGGCGATATGAGGACGGATCATGGAAACCGATTTCCCATGAGCGGGGCACCCAATAGCGGCACCATGCAATGCAAGAAACTGTTTGCCTTTATCGTCCTCGCGCTTTTTTTGGATCGCGATGTTTTTTCACAAACCCCCGGGCAGGAAGATTTCCCTTTCTTGATGTATGTTACCGCACGGGACGGTTTGCGGGTACGCCGCGCCGCTTCGCCTTCGCTTGACAGTGAAATTGTCGGGGCGCTGCCTTACGGGGAATTCGTGCGGGTTACCGGAAGGCAGGATAATCCGGTAACCATCGACGGAACAACCGATTATTGGTATCGAGTAACCGGAGGTCGCGATCCGGAAAATCATCCCCATGACTGGGTTTTTGGAGGTTTTTTATCACGAGAATTGCCGGACGATCTCCCCGTCGTGATCGGAATGTGGATCGTATCGGAAAACAACCGCATGTATATAGAGTTTACGGTTGATCATCGATTTAGTATTGGCAGAAGGGAAACAGGACACGCAATACGGGGAACGTGGAGCATACAGGGAAATACCGTTACGTTGCTTGTATCGACATTTCCCCATCAGACAGAGTGGGATCGGGATCCGGGAGAAGAAGTGATAGAAACCGTGTATGTTCGCTTGGACGTTGCGGACAGAAACAATATCGGTTTGGTATTCGCGCAAGAAATAGCGGAGTTAAGGAATGTAACCCTGACAAGAAGCAGGCAGGGATATTAAAGCATGAGAAGGCCGGCCCGCATAAAAACCCCCGTCATGGTGAATCCCCTTACCGACCTCGGCGAACTTCTCCTTGAGGTGGAAAAGCCGGCCCGCTATGTCGGCGGCGAGTACGGCCGTCTTGCCAAGCCCGATGCCGCCCTGCAAACGCTGATCGCCTTTCCCGACCTGTACGAGATCGGGATGAGCAACCAGGCATTGCGGATCCTGTACAACGGCCTAAACGCACTGGAAGGCGTTTCCTGCGACCGGGCCTTTGCCCCGGCCCCGGACTTCGAGGCCCTGCTTCGGGAAAAACGCCTGCCCCTGTACGGCCTGGACACCGGCATCTCCCTTAAGGACCTGGACCTGCTGCTGTTCACCCTGGGCTACGAGCTGGGCTTCTCCGGCATTCTTGCCATGCTGGACGTTTCCGGCATTCCCCTTCGGTCGGCACATCGCGGCCCGCAGGATCCGGTGGTGATCGCCGGCGGGCCGGTGGTTTCCAATCCTTTGCCGTACGCCAACTTCGTCGATGCGTTCTGGGTCGGCGAGGCCGAGGCCGGCTTCTTTGCCCTGGCCGCCGAGCTCGGGCGGATCAAGGCCGAAAGCGACGGCCCGAGGGAAGCGATTCTGGCCCGGCTTGCCGCCCATCCCAATGTCTGGATGAAGGGAAAGGCCCGGGCGCAGCGTGCCGTGGACGCAGGCTTTGCCGAATCCCCGGAACGCAGGCCCGCGGTGTTTCCGGTCGCCAGCATGAAGGTCGTGCAGCAGCATGGAATCCTCGAGATCATGCGGGGTTGTCCCAACGGCTGCCGGTTCTGCCATGCCGGGTACTGGTACCGGCCGATGCGCCAGAAGCCGCCCGGAACCCTCCTTGCCGAGGCCGCCGCCTTTGTCCGCGAGGGCGGCTATCGGGAGATCAGCCTTTCCTCGCTTTCAAGCGGCGACTACTCCGGCATCGGTCCCCTGGTCGATTCCCTGAACGACGGATTTGCCGAACGGCATGTGTCCTTTCAGCTTCCCTCGCTCCGGGTTTCCACCTTTTCCCTGTCGTTGCTGGAAAAAATATCCCGCACCCGCCGCAGCGGCCTGACCTTCGCCGTGGAAACCCCGCTGGACTTCTGGCAGCTGGCCCTGAACAAAAAGGTCAGCGAAAGTTACGTCGTCGAGATTCTCCTTCAGGCCAAACGCCGGGGCTGGCATGGGGCCAAGTTCTACTTTATGATCGGCCTTCCCCTGCCGGAACCCGCCGAGGACGAGGGGGCCGACTCCGGAAGCCCGATCCTCGAGGAGCAGGAGATCGTGGATTTCGTGCTGGGCGTGGGGGCGAAGACTGGCATGCACTTCAGCATCAACGTGGGCATTTTCGTTC
>WQZW01000167.1 GCA_009780545.1 Treponema sp. | reverse complement strand
TAAAAACCCTTGACAAATAAGGGAAACGAAAAGATGACGACTTTCGCCCCGGGTCAGTTTCCCCCCCCCCCCCCTCCAGTTTCCTGATGTAAGTTTCGGCCACCCGAAACGATTTTTGTTCCTCGGCCTCATTCTCTTTGCGGTTGCGTACGCACTTGCGTTTGCCGGCTGCATCGTGACGGGCGAGAGCGGCGAGATGAAGAGCCTTATCGAGACGATGCCGGTACAGGGCGGCAGCTTCATGTACGGGAGGAACGGCAGTACCGGCGGAACACTGGAAAAGGTAAGCTCCTTCCGGATGGGCAAATACCCGGTAACGCAGAGGCAGTGGGAAGCGGTGATGGACGACAACCCCAGCATATTTAACGGGACGAACAAGCTGGGGGACGCCAGCTACGTTACCGCCGACGAGACGTTCGTCCGCGGCAGCCTGCCCGTGGAAATGGTGAACTGGTACAACATCCTGAAGTTTGCGAACAAGCTGAGCATTAAGGAAGACCTGCTGCCGGTATACGAGATAAAGGGCAGCACCGATCCGGACGACTGGGGAGATGTGCCGTTGGCGGACAACGAAGAATGGAATGCGGTGAAGGTAAGGAAGGTGGCCGACGGCTGGAGGCTGCCGACCGAGCTGCAGTGGGAATTTGCGGCGAAGGGCGGGACGAAATCGGCCGGATACGAGGGGAAGGAAAGCGACAAGTACTTTGTCTATCCCGGCAGCGACGATGCGGACGAGGTCGCCTGGTACGACAATAACAGCGACGGCAGAACGCACGAGGTGGGTAAGAAGAAGCCGAACGAGCTCGGCCTGTACGACATGGGCGGCAACGTCTACGAGCAGTGCTTCGACCCGTATAATCCCAATTCCGCTAATGCGGACCGCATTCTTCGTGGCGGGAGCTGGAGCACTTCGGCGGGGTCCGCGCGTTCCGTGTCTCAGCTCATCGGCAGCCCGTCCGGCCGGAGCGGCAGCTTCGGCTTCCGCCTTGTTCGCCCCTAAGTTCCGCAGTCCCCCAAACGGCTCGATGCTCCGCCCCGGCGGGCGAAGCATCGAGCCGTAGCGTTCACTCCGCATCTCCCTTAAAAGCAACATCCCTAAAAATCCGCTTTTGTACCTGCATCCTCAAACAGTATGAAAAATTTACTCCCAACAACAAATGCACGGCTTCTTCCCTTCCGCAACCATGCGTGGAGCCTCTTCTCTTCCCCACAGTAAATACGTGGCTTCTTCTTTCCTGGCAACAAACGTGTGGAGAATTTTCCTCTTCCGTAGGAAGAGGAAAATTCTCCTAAATCCAATCCGCCTCCGGCGGATTGGATCAACTTGCAATACCCGACTTTTTCTGTCATATTGTAACAAGAGGAACTATGTCGGATCAGATCATACCCATAGAACAGATTTTTCCGCTCAAGTTGCCCCTCGTGGGACTTATGGGCAGACCGATTTTCCCGGGGATTTTTACCCCGATCATGATAGGGAACCCGCCGGACGTGCGGGTGGTGGAAGAGGCGGTTTCCGGGGACGGGATGATCGGACTGGTGATGCTGCGCAACGAAACCGACTCGCCTTCAATCGACGACCTTTATCGGGTGGGCACGGCGGCCAAGATCATCAAGAAGATCAACCTGCCGGACGGCGGGCTGAACATCTTCATCTCCACGCTCAGCAGGTTCCGAATCCGCAAGACGCTGAATCCGGCAAATCCCATCGTCGCCGTGGTCTCCTACCTCGAGGACGAGGAACACGACACCAGCGAGGTCAAGGCGCTCACCCGCGCGCTTATCTCCGAAATGAAGCAGGTTTCCGAAAACAACCCGCTGTTTTCCGAGGAAATGCGCCTGAACATGATCAACATCGACCATCCGGGCAAGATCGCCGACTTCATCGTCAGCATCCTCAACATCGACCGGGCGGAACAGCAGAAGGTGCTGGAAATCCTCAACGTCCGCAAGCGGATGGAGCAGGTGCTGGTCTACATCAAGAAGGAACAGGAACTGCTCCGCATCCAGAAGCGGATTCAGCGGGAAATCAACGAAAAGATCGAGAAATCCCAGCGGGAATACTTCCTTAAAGAGGAACTGAAGGCGATCAAGGGCGAGCTGGGGATGACCACCGACGCCAAAAGCTCGGACTTCCAGCGGTTCAGGGAGAAGATCGATTCCTTCGCCTTCGAGGGCGAGGTCAAGGAGGCGGTCGAGCAGGAACTGGAGAAGTTCAGCCTGATGGAGCCCAATTCCGCCGAATTCATCGTTACCCGCAACTACCTGGACATGATCGTCAGCCTGCCCTGGAACGAGCCGGAGGGTGGCAGCTTTACCCTGGAGCGGGCGCGGGAAGTGCTGGAGGCCGACCACTACGGGCTGAAGGACGTGAAGAACCGCATCGTCGAGTACCTTGCCGTGCTCAAGCTCCGCGCCGCCCGCCCGCCGAGGAAGCGCAAGGACGAAAAGGCCGCGCCTTCCGGTTCCATCGTCTGCCTGGTCGGGCCGCCCGGCGTGGGGAAAACCTCGGTGGGGCGTTCGATCGCCAGGGCCCTGGGCCGCAAGTTCTTCCGTTTTTCCGTGGGCGGCATGCGGGACGAGGCCGAGATCAAGGGCCACCGGCGCACCTACATCGGGGCGATGCCGGGCAAGATCATCCAAGGGCTGAAGATCGTCAAGACGCGGGATCCGGTCTTTATGATCGACGAGATCGACAAGATGGGGGCCAGCTTCCAGGGTGACCCCGCCAGCGCGTTGCTGGAAGTGCTGGACCCGGAACAGAACGCCACGTTCAGGGATCACTACCTGGACCTGCCCTTCGACATCTCCCGCATCTTCTTCGTGGTAACGGCCAATACCCTGGATACGATCCCGCCGCCGCTGTTGGACCGGATGGAGGTGATCCAGATTCCGGGCTACATCGACGCGGAAAAGCTGGAGATCGCCAAACGCTACCTGATCCCCAAGAGCCTGGAGAAGAACGGCCTGCGGAAACGGCAGGCGAAGTACACGAAGGAAAGCCTGCTGCACATCGCCAATTCCTACGCGCGGGAATCCGGGGTGAGGAACTTCGAGAAGAACCTGGACAAGATACACCGGAAGCTGGCGAAGCGGCTGGTGGACGAGCTGGAGCTTGAAGGGGAGGAGGCCGCACTCGAGGACGGCCGGCAGTTCCTTGTGGACAAGGACCTGGTCGAGGAATACCTGGGCAAACCGGTCTTCCCGGCCGGACTGCTGAAGAAGGCGCGCCTTCCGGGGATGTCGGTGGGGCTTGCCTGGACGAGCATGGGCGGGGACACGCTGGTGATCGAGGCGACCTCGGTGCCCGGCAAGGAAGGCCTTACCCTGACCGGCAAGATGGGCGAGACGATGAAGGAAAGCGCCGCCATCGCCATGACCGTGGCCCGCAAGCTGGCCGTGGAACGCTACGGCATCGGCCCGGAATGGTTCGAGGGCAACCATGTCCACCTGCACATCCCGGAAGGCGCCACCCCCAAGGACGGCCCTTCCGCCGGCATCACCATGGCCACGGCCCTGCTCTCCCTGATGCGGGGCAAGGTGATCACCGACCGCCTGGTGATGACCGGCGAACTCTCCCTGACAGGCGACGTCCTGCCCATCGGCGGCCTGAAGGAAAAGACCATCGCCGCCCGCCGGAACAGGGCCCGCCACATCATCATCCCCCGCCAGAACGAACGGGACCTGGACGAGATCCCGGACTACGTGAAGAACGGCATCAGCTTCCACCCGGTGGACAGCTTCGAGGAAGTGCTGGAACTGGCGTTGCCTTGACAAATTGATCCGACTTTGAGGATTAAGAGAATACAACCAACAACCCCGCCATGAATGGCGGGGTATGTACCCTCCGAATACAATCAATTTAGAAGGGGGTCAAACCCCCTCCGCTCCAGACTTGCTACAATTACGGCGTGGAGTTTTGCAAGGCAAAACTCCTAAAAGAATTGCGGAGTGCCTTCGGCACGTAGCAATTCTTACGCTACCCCCGAGCGGGGCCCTGCCCCGCAACGCCCCGCATTTCCTGCCGGGAAATCACCGCCGCGAATTCCTTGCCTCGGCCTAGTACTGCCCGGCCTTCCCCGAATCCGCCGTTCCCGCAAGCAGCTTCACCGCCGAGCTTGTTCCCAGCCGGTCGGCGCCGGCCCGGATAAAGGCTTCCAGGTCTTCCCGGCTGCGGATGCCGCCCGCGGCCTTGATCCGGACTCCCGGCGGAAGGTGTTCCTTGAAAAGGGCTATGTCGGCAAGGCAGGCGCCGGAGCTGCCGAAGCCGGTGGAAGTCTTGATATAGTCCGCCCCGGAATCGCCGACGACCTTGCAGAGCCGGACCTTTTCTTCAGGAGTAAGGTTGCAGGTTTCGACGATCACCTTCAGCACCTTTCCGGAGCAGGCGGCCCGGACGGCCCGTATCTCCCGTTCCACCGCGGCGAAATCGCCGTTCTTCACGTCGCCTTGGTCGATCACCATGTCGATCTCGCCGGCTCCGGCCTTGACCGCAAGCTCGGTTTCCAGCACCTTCACCTCGGCCGGGACATAGCCCAGGGGAAAGCCGACGACCGTGCAGATGACAAGGCCGAAGCCGAACTCG
>WQZW01000166.1 GCA_009780545.1 Treponema sp. | reverse complement strand
GGTACATTCTCCACGCATTTGGCGGAAAGGACGGAGCGGCAAGCCGTTTGGGCAACCATGCGGCGTTTGGAAGGGTTAGGGACTCTTTCAAACGCCAATTCAATTCCCGCCGAAGGCGGCGAAATTTTTCGGGCATTTTTGAGGTAAAATGTATAGGGCACTTTTAACGCAGTTTGCAAGTTTTTTTGTCAGCCCCTTCGGCGAGAAGTCGGCGGCGGACGAATTGAATTCATTTTAAGATCGCACCGAATCGTGAACGCGGAAAAAAACTCCGGGTTTCCTTGTCAAGGATCGCGACATCCATCCGATGCGGGAATCAAATAAGATCGCTCGGTATTTTGGCCGCATCGATCCGCGAATGCGAGCGGCGCGTTCCCGTCGGTACCCGGGGCCGAAAAACCCGAGGGAAAACCGGAACGCGTTTTTGCGCCCGGATTCCTGCCGAAGACCGGAGGGGGCGGAGGATTGGTTTTCCTTTCCCTCCCCTGTATACTGGACCGATGGAGACCGACCGCTTCGTTTCGGACATTTCCCTTCCCGGCATGCTGCATGCCGTCGTCCTCAGGTCGGCGGTGGCGAAGGGGCGGCTTGTTTCGGTCGAGGCCGCCGGGCTTCCGGCCGGCTGCGTCCTGATCGCGGCGAAGGACATTCCGGGGACCAACGCCCTCGTCGATTCCTCCCTGCCGATACTTGCGTCCGACGAACTTTCCTACATAGGCGAGCCTGTCGCCCTGCTGGTGGGCCCGGATCTCGACGTCCTGGAACGGAGCCTGCCGCTCTGCGGGATTTCCGTCCTGGAGGAACGGCCGGTCTTTTCGTGCGGGGCGGCCGAGGAACGTATCGAAAGCCCGCCCTCGCCCGTCGCCGCAAGGCGGGAGTTCCGCACGGGCGATCCCGACGCGGCCTTCGGCGGGGCGGAAACGGTGCTGCATGGCGAGTACTCCACCGGCATCCAGGAACATTGGTACGGCGAACCCTGCGGGGCGTTGGCCCGGCAGGAAGCGGAACCGGAAGATTCCCCGGAAGGGGGGAGGGAACCGCTCGTGGTCAGCACGGCGACCCAGTGGCCGGCCCATGTGGCGGGGTCGGTCGCCGGAATGCTGGACCTGCCCCCGGATGCGGTGCGGGTGCGGCCGACCGCCCTCGATGCCCACCTGGACGGCAAGCTCCTGTATCCCTCGCTGCTGGCCTGCCATGCCGCGCTCGGGGCCGCGATTACCGGGAAACCGGTCAGGCTGGTTCCGTCCAGGCGGGAGGATTTCGCCTTTTCCCCGAAGCGTTTCGGCAGCCGTATCGGGATATCCTGCGCCCTGGACGCCGGGGGCCGACTCCTGGGCCTGAACGTTCGCGCCCGGCTCAACGTGGGTGCCCACGGAATCGGGGCGGAGGAACTGCTGGACCAGCTTTGCCTGGGCAGCATCGGCGCATACGCCTGTAAGAACGTCCGTTTCAGCGGGACGGCGTTCCGGACCAACCTTCCTCCCCAGGGCGCCTTTGCCGGCTTCGGCCTTGCCCAGGGACTTTTCGCCATGGAACGCCATATTTCCCTCCTTACCGACCGACTCTCCCTCGATCCCCTGCAGTGGCGGAAGGAGAACGCGGCCAAACCCGGCATGCTTTCCCTCGGTCTGCCTACCGGAACGGTCATTTGCCCGCAGGCCCTTGCCGACACGGCGGCCCGCTCCGGCGACTTCCACCGAAAACGGGCCGCCTACGAGCTGCTCAGGCTGAAGAGGCGGGAAGGTACGGCCCCGGAGGAGGGCGAATTCCGCGGGCTTCCCCGGGGGATAGGGCTGGCGGTCGGCTTCCAGGGCAACCGACCGCTCCATCCGAAAGTTCCGGGCGGGGGCTACTCCGTGCGGCTGGTGATCGAGAAGGACGGAATCCTGCGGATATGGACCGGAATGCCGGGAATCAGGCGGGAACTGCTTGCCGACATCGCCTGCGAGGTGCTCGGCATGGAAAGCGCCCAGGTGCACGTGGACGGGCCGCCGGCCGAAGGGGAAGCCCCGCCCGAGCCCGGCTCCCTTTCCTCCGGCCCCCGGACCATGTCCGCCGGAGTCTCGGTCGTCGCCCGCCTGGTCGAGGAGGCCTGCCTGGCCATCAGGGAACAGCGTTTCCGGAACCCGCTCCCCATTGGCGTGGAAAGGAGTTCCTCCCCGACAATCCGGGACGAATGGGACCGCTTTTTCCGGCTTTCCGGGGAAAGCTGCGACTCCGGGGGCTTCACGGATGCCGGCTCGGCGGCGGCGGTGGTCGAGGTGGAGATGGATGCGGTGCGGCACCTGCCGAGAATTCGGGGAGTCTGGCTTGCAGTGGACGGGGGCAGGATATATCGGGAAAAAGAGGCGCGGGGCAACCTTACCGCCGGGGTCCTGCATGCCCTGGCCTGGGCCGCGGGCGAACGTGTCGGCTACGTCCTGGGGCGGATTCCCTCAGGCGATTTCCATGACTTCGGCCTGCGGGGAGCGGCCGACATGCCGCCCGTTACGATAGAATTCGTCGGGGATCCGGCGGAAGGCCCGAAGGGGATCGGCGACCTTCCCTACGCCTGCGTTCCGGCGGCCTTCCTCCAGGCCGTCTCCCAGGCCTGCGACCGGCACTTCGAGAACATTCCCTTAAGGCCCGAGGACATCTGGTACGCCGAGGTGAACAGGCGGAAGGAGGCGACGGAATGAGGATACGCTTCATACTGAACGGTGAGGACGTGGAACCGGACTGCGATCCGGGGACCAGGCTTTTGGACCTGCTCCGGGGAAACTTCGGCCTTACCGGCACCAAATCAAGCTGCCTGGCCGGAAACTGCGGCCTCTGCCTGGTGTTCTTCAACGACAAGCCCTGTCCCTCCTGCCTGATTCCGGCCTTCGGTCTGCAGGGCGGCGAGGTGATCACCATCGAGGCCTTCTCCCTCACCGACGAGTACCGGGACATCGTCGCCGGTTTCGAGGCGGCCGGCTTCCGGGACTGCGGCTTCTGCCGGCCGGCCAGGATCATCGCCGCCGGTTCCCTGGTCGGGAGAAACCGCATGCCTTCGGAGGAAGAGATCGTCCGGGTGGCCGACGGGGTGAAGTGCCGCTGCTGCAGCCCGGCGGACTACGTTCGGGGGATCGGCCGGGCGATACGGCTTCGGCAGGGGAGGCTCCGTGAAGGCGGCCGCTGAATCGGTCCTCCGCCCGGAAAATCACGCCGAACTTTTCGCCCTCTGGCAGAAATACCGGGATGCGGTTCCGGTCGCCGGCGGTACGGCCTTCATCCGGGAGCAGGAGAGGCGGTCCGCCGAGCTTCCCCCGGTCCTGCTTTCCCTGGCCGGCATCCGGGAACTCAGGCGGATCAACCGCAGCGAACGGTTCCTGGAATTCGGCTCCCTGGTCAACCTGGGAAGGATCGTCGAACTTCGCAAGTACATCCCCGACGTCCTGCTGCAGTGCCTCCGGGGCATCGCTTCCCCCCAGATACGCAACCTGGCAACCATCGGCGGCAACGTCTGCTGCGGCATGGACACGGTCTCCGTCCTTACCGCCCTGGACGCCCAGTACGAGCTTCGGGGCGCCCAGTCCGCCCGGTGGATTTCCGCCTCCCGCTTTTCCGGCGAACAGGCCGCCGGCGGCCGGGAGAAACCGGAACTGCTGTACCGGGTTCGGGTGCCGATGGAAAGCTGGGAATATTCCGCCTACCTCAAGTTCGGGTGCGGCCCCGGTGCCGGACGGAACGCCGTTTTTCTCGCCGGCTTCCAGAAGGGCATGCTGGCCGATCTCCGGGTGGTCTACAAGGTCGAGGGAGGGGTCCTGCGGGACAAGGACGGCGAAACCCTGCTCGTCGGCAAACGCCTTCCCCTGAACCGGCGGAGCGCGGAAAGCTTCGTCTCCCACCAGGACAATTTCCTCCGCGGCGCGGACGGCGTGACCGACCTCTACCGGAAGGAATTCCTCAACTTCGTCAGGGCGAACGTCGGGAATTTTAGCGAGTAGGCGGCCCGGAGTCCTTCGGATGGCGGCCTCGGATGTTTTGTCGTGCAAAGTTCTGGCCTACGATACGAACCGACGGCTTTTGTTCCTGACGACCGATGTACGGTATCGTACTTTTTTCCGGCCGGAGAAGTCACATTTTTCCGGTTTATTTCTTTACATTTTTCCGGCTGAAACCTTTACATTTTTCCGGTTGTGGGCTATCCTTTAAGGCAGGATGAGCGGGTATCTAGGGCGTTTCGCCGACATCATTTTGGGCCGGCGGCTTCGGGATGCCGGGGCGGTGCTGATACAGGGGGCGAAGGGCTGCGGGAAGACCGAAACGGCGGCGCGGGCGGCCGGCAGCTCCGTTCGCCTGGACGTCGATGCCGAGGCGCGGATGCGCATGGAGCTTGACCCCGGCTCCGTTTTGGAAGGCGCCGTTCCCCGGCTGCTGGACGAGTGGCAGGAATACCCGGAGCTGTGGAGCCATGTCCGGCGCGAGGTTGACGGCCGAAAGCTCAAGGGCCAGTTCATCCTTACCGGCTCGGCGAACCCGGAGGAACGGGCAAGGCTTCATTCCGGCGCGGGGCGTTTTTCGGTGATGAGGATGCGCCCGATGTCGCTTTTCGAGCGCGGCTGGTCCACCGGCG
>WQZW01000165.1 GCA_009780545.1 Treponema sp. | reverse complement strand
TTTGAATACGTCTGAAGCGGAATATACTACTTCCGCCCCCTGCTCGACAAGCCGTTGCGTTCCCCTCCGGTCGAATCCGGCCGCTTCCCCGATCCCGACGGCCGCAACCCAGACGTCCCGGTTCTGCTCCAGGGCCAGCCGGGCGGTGATCAACGCCCCGGATTTCTCCGGCGCCTCCACGATCAGCACGCCCCGGGCAAGGCCGGCGACGATCCGGTTCCGTTGGGGGAAGCTCCACTTCGTGGGCGCCGTTTCGGGGGGATACTCGGAGAGAAGGCCGCCGCCGGATTCCAGCACCCGGCGGGCAAGCGGGCGGTTCGAGGCGGGAAAGACCTCGTCCGCGCCGGAACCCAGTACGGCGAAAGTCGCAGCCCCGCCCTCGACGCAGCCCCGGTGCGCCAGTGCGTCGATCCCAAGGGCAAGGCCGGAAACGGTCGGAATTCCCCCCAGGGCAAGTTCCCGCGAGACGATGCCCGCCTGCCTTCCGGCCTCGGGGCTGGGCCGTCTCGTGCCGACCACGGCGACCATCGGCCGCTCCGCATCCGGAAGCCGTCCCCGAAAGAACAGCACCGCCGGCGGATCGTAGATCTCCCTGAGCAACGGCGGATACAGGGAACTCCTCCAGGAAACCCAGCCCAGGCCCCGAAGTTTCGCCTTTCGCCCGTCCTCCCCGGCCTTCCGGCCCAGTTCGGCAAAGTCCCACCGCGGCATGCTCCTGCATCCCAGCATTTCCTTGAGGTCGGCGGGTTTGGCAGAGCGAAGTTCGGCCTCGTCGGAAAAGGTCTCGATCAGGGTAATCCGGGCCCGGTGCGAGATGCCGGGAAGCCGGGCGATCAGCAGGTCCAGGGGCAGGGACTCAACCATCGAGGAACTCCATGACCGTGGCGATGTTCGCTTCGGCTTCGGCCCGAATCTCCTGATCCCTGCTGACGGCAAGCACCCGCTCGTACAGCTCGACGGCCTCCCGGAAACCGCCGGTAACGAAGTGCGCCCGCGCCAGGACGAACATCGCCGTGGTGTCCTGGGGGGAGATGTTGAGGTAGCGTTCCAGTTGGGGAATGGCGTCCTGCGGCCTGTCCAGGTCGAAGACGTACAGGATTCCCAGGCTGAGTCGGGGACGGCCGAAGACCGGATCCATGGCGATGGCCCGCAGGAACGAAGACTCGGCCAGGGCGAGGAATTCCCCCCGTTCGGCCGGGTCCGCCCCCGGAAAGTCCACGATGGAGCCGGCGACGATGGCCGCCGACTGCCCGGTCATAAAGAATAACGTCTGGTCCTCCGGGGTGAAGTAGATGGCCTGCTCGAAGGCCCCGACCGCATGCCGGTGCAGGCCGCGGGAGGCAAGCCTGGAACCGAGTATCTTCCAGTAAACGCCGACCTGGGCCGCGTCCTCGACATGCCGCTCGATCCGCCTGCCGTACAGGTCGATGGCCTCCATCAGTTCCTCCACGGTCTGCGGCACCCCGCCGCCGGCCGCCACGATGCCGGAGGCCATTTCCCGCCTGTCGGCATCCCGCTGGAATCGGTAGAACAGGACAAGGACGCTTACGATGATGATTATCGAAGCTATCGCTATAAGGGTATCTTTTTTTATCATTCGGTATCTTCCTCACCCGACTTCGGCCTTTTAATGATTTCCAACGAAGGCAGGTATTTCCGGTGGCTGGCCTTAAGCAGCCGGGTGTCCACATGGGTGTATATCTGGGTGGTGGCGAGGTCGGCATGCCCGAGCAGCGCCTGCACCGTCCGCAGGTCGGCCCCGCCCCGCAGCAGCGAGGTGGCGAAGCTGTGCCGCAGGGTATGCACCTTGGAACCGATCCCGGCAAGACATGCATAGCGGGCGTAGTTCTTCCACATGCCCTTGCGGGAAAGCCGCTTCCCGCTCCGGGACAGGAACAGGGCCGAAAGCCCTGCCGCCTTGGCAAGGTTCCGCTTTCCGGCCCCGGCAAGCAGCGGCCTGGCTTCGTCCAGGTAACGCTTGAGCCGGAACTCGGCCTCGGTGCCAAAAACCACCAGCCGTTCCTTGGAACCCTTGCCCCTCACCCTGGCGATTCCCCCGTTGAAATCGATGTCCCGAACATTAAGTCCGACCACCTCGGATATCCGTATCCCGGAGGAATAGATCAGCTCGAACAGGCAGCGGTCCCGAATCCCCAAGGGGCCGGAGCCGTCGATCACCTCCAGCATCTTCCCGACGTCCTCCGGTTCCAGCACGTCCGGCAGCCTGAACCCCGGCCGCGGACTCTCCAAAAGCGCCGCCGGATTGTCCTCCCGCAACCCTTCCTCGACCAGAAAGCCGAAAAAGGAACGCAGGCAGGAAAGGGCCTTGGCCAGGGTTCGGGCGTCGAGTTTGCCCGATTCCTTGCGGAAACCCAGGTAGGCGACCAAGGTCCCGGAGTCAACGTCCCGGAGTTCCCCG
This sequence comes from Treponema sp., assembly GCA_009780545.1. The sequence continues at coordinate 2,182 of WQZW01000165.1, read as the reverse complement.
CCCCTGTCGTCCAGGTACTCCAGGAACCGCTCCAGTTCCGGCGCGTACGTTTCGACGGTAGCCTGAGAAAGGCGGCGGACGGAGGAAAGTCCCGCACAAAACCTGCGGACGATCTGTTTTCGGTATTCCGCTGTCTCCTGCATGAAACCTCCTTCCCCATTTCCCGGCCCGGCCGCCGGACCTTCCGTCAGTATACCCCGGAGTCCGCCCTCCCATCGAGGGAACACGGGGAAGCACCGATCAAGGAAATCATAATGCGGGGGGTCGAACCCCCCTGCGCTCCGGACTTGCTACCATTACGGCGCGGAGTTTTGCAACGCAAAACTCCAAAGGAATTGCGGAATGCCTTCGGCACGTAGCAATTCTTAAGATTTGCGGAGTGCCTTCGGCACGTAGCAATTCTTACGCTACCCCCCGAACGGGGCCCTGCCCCGTAACGCCCCGCATCTGTTGCCGGCAATTAAGGCGTGGAGATTTGCTCCCCAAATCTCCACGCCTTTACCCGCAAAACATGGCTTACGGGAAACCTACGAACTCGATCCTTTGCCCCCGAACGACCTTCCCCTGTCCGAAAGCGGCTCGCTGCCGGACCTGCGGAGATAGGCGGGGATGCTCAGGTCTTCCTGGGTCGGGGCACTTCCCCTGACGGGCCTGGAACCGGAGTGGCCCTCGGCCTGGAACCCGCCGGACTTCCGCCCCAGCATCTCCTGGAAGCGGTCGTGGGGAATCACGTCCCCGAAACCGTCCGACTTCTTCTCGTTCTTTTCCCGGGCAGTCGAGGCATCGCCGGCAAGCCCGCCGGCAAAACCGGTGGCGATCACCGTCACCTTGATACTGTCCCCGAGCTTCGGATCAATGATCACGCCATGGATGATCTCCACGTCCTTGTCGGCCTTGGCCTTGACGATCTTCATGATCTCGTCCACCTCGACCATGGCCAGGTCCTCGGGGCCGGAGATATTGACCAGCATCCTCGTGGCCCCGTCCACGCAGACGTCCTCCAGCATGGGGTTGTCGATGGCATGCTTGGCGGCCTGTTCCGCGCGGTCGTCGCCCTTGGCCATTCCCACACCCATAAGCGCGTCCCCCTGGCCGGACATCGTGGCCTTGACGTCGGCAAAATCGGTGTTGATCAGGCCCGTCTTGATGATCAGGTCGGTTATTCCCTGCACGCCCTCCCGAAGCACGCTGTCGGCTATGCGGTAGGCCTCGAGAATCGGCGTTTTTCGGTCGATGACCTTGAATATCTGCTCGTTGGGGATGATCACCAGGGCATCGACCGACGGCCGCATCCTGGCAATTCCCTCCTCGGCGATCTTCTTTTTGGTAAGTTCCTCGTATGCGAAGGGCTTGGTAACCGCGCCGACGGTGAGAATTCCCTGCTCCTTGGCGATGGCCGCTATGATCGGGCCGGCACCGGTACCGGTTCCCCCGCCCATGCCGCAGGTAACGAAGACCATGTCCGCCCCCCGCATCAGGCCGGCCAGTTCCTCCCGATCCTCGTTGGCCGCCGCGGCCCCGATTTCCGGATTGCCCCCGGCCCCCCGTCCGCCCGTCAGCTTGCTGCCGATCTGCATCTTGATCTTCGCAAGGCTTTTCACCCTGATGTCCTGCAGGTCCGCATTGATCGTCGCGAACTCCACGCCCTCGACCCCGTCGGCGATCATCCGGTTGACGGCGTTGGATCCGCATCCCCCGACACCGATGACGATGATCCGGGCCGGCAGCACCATCACCTCGGCCTCCATGGTCGTTTCCGCGATTGCCGCGTCGAACCGGCTCGGCTCGGCCTTCCCCTTCTCCGAAACGGGGGTAAACTCGATCACGTTTTCCTTAACCGAGAAAATATTCATAACTTCCCTCCCCTATCCTCAATCTGCACTGCGTCTATCCGCACCTACGCGCGGTCCTATGGTACCAAACAAAATCCGGAAACCTAAAAAAGGCCGTTTTTGATCCAGTCGACTATCCGCCGGGCGAATCCCGGCCCGCTTCCCGGCCCCGGTTTCTGCGGCGACGGTTTGCGGGAAAGGTCGGACAGGTCGTCCCGTTCCTGGGCGTCGCCCTCGAGGATGAGTCCTACCGCCGTGGAAAAGGCCGGGGTACGGCACTCCCCGATAAGCCCGCCGAGACCGTCCGTGTGCCTGGGCTGGCCGATACGCACCGGCAGGTCGAAAATCAG
>WQZW01000164.1 GCA_009780545.1 Treponema sp. | reverse complement strand
TTTGTGAATACCGGTATCAACGCTACGAAAAACAAAAAAAGCAGATTCTTCATCGCGATTTTTCCGGTGATCGTTTTTGTATTGTGAATTATGTGATGATGCCTGTTCAGAAACCATCCGACGATAAAAAAGCTGACAAAATAGATGAGAATGGATTGCAGAAATTCCCCGATGCTCTCAAAAGAAAATTCCCTTGAAACGGTTATTTCCAGTACCATAATCGTCATAACGATGGCCATAAGCCCGTCGCTGAAGAACTCAAACCGATGTTTTGGATATTCCATGCAATCCTCCTTTCAACTTTCCAAATTACTGTGCCACCAGCATCGTCAACATTCCGTTATCCTCGTGATCGATTACGTGGCAGCGCATCATCCATGTGCCGGGAAAGTCAGACTTGACGGCAATATCAACATATTCGCCCGGATACACTTCCACCGTGTCAAGCCACATTTCCCTTGGTGCGGGCGAAGCCGGGTCAGGTGCTTATCCTTGGGCATTAAGAATAGTAACACGGGGCGGATTTAAGTGCAAGGCGGAGGTCCAAACCGTCCACGACAGTTTGGACCCGGGAGTTTTGTTTTGCAAAACTCCACCCGGTTACTGCCGGCACCTCCTGTCAACCGAGTTCGACCGCCCGTTCGTAGGACGCTTCCACGGCCCCGATGGCGGCGGCCCGGAAGCCGGCGTTCTCCAGGGCGGCTACGGCGGCGATGGTGGTTCCCCCGGGCGAGGTTACCATATCCTTCAACTCCCCGGGATGCTTTCCGGTTTCCAGCACCATCGCCGCCGCGCCGAGCACGGTCTGCGCCGCGTACTTCAGGGCCTTGTCCCTGGGCAGCCCGACCTTGACCCCGCCGTCGGCCAGCGCCTCGATGAACATGTATACGTAGGCCGGCCCGGAACCGGAAACCCCGGCTACCGCCTCCAGATATCGCTCCTGTACCCGGTCAACCAGGCCCGCCCCGGAGAGCAGCCGCTCCAGCTCGGCGACCTTTTCCTCCGGCACCTCGGCCGAAGGGGAAAGGGCGATCACCCCGCGACCGACGAGCGCCGGCGTGTTGGGCATTATCCGCACCGTCGGGGCCTTCAGTCCCAGAATCCCCTGTATCTTCTCGACCGACCAGCCCGGGGCCATCGACACGAGGACCGCGCCCTTGCCGTCCAGGGTCCGTTCCTTCACCGCCGGGGCGATCTCGGTAAGCACGTCCGGGAATATCTGGGGCTTGACGGCGAGGAATACGAAGTCGCCCTCGGCGGCGGCCCGCGCGTTGGAATCCGCGGCCGTTCCACCGAACGCCTTCGCCGATTCCTCGGCCCTGGAGCGGTCCGCGTCGGTAAAGAGGAACCGGAAGCCGGAACTCGAGGACCGCGCCCCCTTCATCAGGGCCGATCCCATGTTCCCGCAACCGATGCAGCTTATCGTCATAGGTTTCCCTCCTTGGGAATGGTTTTGCGAAGGCACCGGATTGGCCGGCCGGAGCCTTCGCATGAAAATTATACCGGTCCGGGGAGGAATCCGCAATGTTTTTCGGGAAGAGGGAAGAATTTTGGATTACTACGGCGGAAATTTGAAAGGGCCTACAGCGGGCAAATACCGGGGTAAGCTTCCCGCCGGGAGGAAACGCCGCATGCGTTTCCTCCGCGGCGACCGTCCAATCGGCTTTCAGCCGATTGGACTTGGGAGATTTGGTCCACAAATCTCCACGCATGGGTTGTCGGGCAATAATTGCCGCCGGCTACCGGCGGACTCGGATGTCTGCCCGCAAACCCCCGAGTCCGATCTCCGCAGGAGATCGGACAATCTATTTTTGGGAAAAGTCCGCCTCCTCCCCTCCCTCAAGCCAAAACATCTTGATGCCTTCGTTGGGGAATTTGGCCTTCACCGAAGCCACCGCCCGACGTATGGCCTGGGCCTCCTCTTTCCCGCACCAGAACACGAAGACGAAGTTTTCCTCCGGCCATATCGCGTCGCCCATCCTGGGGCCGGAACTCCCCACCCCGAGGATGTCCGGATACTTGGTGTAGAATTTTCCCACGTTCTCGACACGCAGAGCGTCGAGGACGTTCTCCTCGACCGACCTGTTCGCTATCACTTCGACCCGTATCATCTATGCCTCCGTAGTCCCGGTCATGCTCCGGGCCCCGATTTCCTGTTCCTTCCCGGTCCTTCCGGCGGCGACCCGTTCCCGCCAGGCCAGCCGTTTGGCCGCCCGCTGGTCGGCCCGCCGGTTGATGATGTAGTACAGCGTGGGCATCAAAAACAACGTCATCAGCGTGCCGAAGGAAAGCCCGCCCAGCACGGTGAGCCCGATGGGCGAGACGATCTCCGAGCCCTCGCCCGGGAAAAAGGCCATGGGAACAAGGCCCACCACCGTGGTCAGCGTGGTCATCAGGATCGGCCGGAGCCGGGTACCGGCGGCCTCCACGCAGGCCTCGTGCAGGGCCATGCCCCGCTTGCGCAGCAGGTTGGTGTAGTCCACCAGGACGATGCCGTTGTTGGTGATCACCCCGATCAGCACCAACAGGCCCACGAGCGTCAGCACGTTGAACAGGGTGGAGCTTACGGCATAGATCGCCACGATGCCGATCAGCGAGAGCGGGATCGTGAAGATGATGATGAACGGATCCCTGAAGGATTCGAAGAGGCTGGCCATCACGCCGAACACCAGGAAGATCGCCACGATGGAGATCAGTCCGAATCGGAAGGCGATCCTGGTCATCTCCGAATTGCCCCCACCGTAATCGATGATGATGTCGTCGTCCAGGACCACGCCCGCGTTCACCGCCGCGACCACCTGATCCTGCAGGACGTTCATCTGGGTGCCCGGTCTGGCGCCGGCGGTAACCCGGATCACCCGGCCCTGGTTCTCGCGGCTTATGGTCAGGGGGCCGGTACCTTCCCGGAAGCTGACGAAGTTGGAAAGGGGCACCCTGCCCCCCACCAGCTGGCTGTTGACGAAAAGGCTGTCCAAGGCGGGCCGGCTGTTGCGGTCCGCCTCGGCAAGGATCAGCACCACGTCCAGGTCGGTGCCCCCGCTCCGGAACCTGGTGGCCGTAACCCCGTCAACCGCCGCCCGGATCTCGTTCCCCACCACCAGCGTGTTCAGCCCCAGGACGTACATCCGTTCCCGGTCGATCACCAGCTCAAGCTGGGGAAGCCCCTCGGTCAGGCTGATCTGCGGTTCGGTGGTTCCCTCGATCTCCCCGACAAGCTCCGAGACCCGTCGGGCGACGGCAAGGCCGCGGGTCATGTCGTCGGTGCGGATGATCACCTCGACCGCCGATCCCCCGAAACCCATTCCCTGGGAACTGAAGTCAAAGACCACGTCCGGAAACTGGTTGAAGTAGGGCCGCAGCCTGTCCTGTATTTCCGTGGCCGTGGCGGTCCTTTCGGCGAAGGGCTTGAGGCTGATCCTGAGGGTTCCGGAATTGGTCCCGCTCCCGCCGAGTCCGCTGAACAGTCCCATCATCCCGCCGGCCGCTCCCGCATTGATGATCAAATCCTGGTAGCCGCCCGGAATCTCCCGCTCCACGATGGCCTGGAATTGCCGCAGTACCGCCTCGGTATAGGGAAGCGGGGTACCCACCGGTAGCGTGGCCCGTATCTGGACGCTGTCCTGCTCCTGGTTGGGCATCGGTTCCCAGCCTATCCTCGGGATCGCCACGACGCTGCCCACGAAAAGCACGGCCAGGATTCCGACCGTCAGGGCTTTCTTCCTTAATATCCTGTCCACCAGCCGGCGGTAGCCGTTGTCCAGGGCACGGAAAAAGCCCTCGAAACCGGCGTCGATCCTTGCCAGCTTTCCCTTAAGCGGTTTCTGCTTTCGGGTAACCAGGGGCAGGTGGTGGCTGGCCAGCACCGGCACGAGAAACAGGGCCACGAACAGCGAAACCCCCAGCGAAATGGCGATGGTGAAAGCCAGTCCGGAGAAGATCTCCCCGTAGACCTCCAGAAGCCCGTAGAACATGATCAGGGGAAGGAAGACGCAGAGGGTGGAAAGGGTGGAAACGGTGATCGCCTTGATCATCTCCGTGGTACCCAGAATCGCCGCCGGCTGGAGCTTGGCCCCCTTCTCCCGGTAGCGGTAGATGTTCTCCAGGATGACGATGGAGTTGTCGATGAGCATCCCGATTCCCAGCACGAGGCCGGCCATGGTCATCAGGTTCAGGGTGAGGCCGGCAAAGTACATCATCATGAAGGTGATAAGGACCGAAACGGGGATGCTCAGCCCGATGATGAAGGTGGACTTGAAGGAGCGCAGGAAGAGAAAGAGAAACACCACGGCGAGGACCGCCCCGGAGACCGCCGTGCTGGTAACCTGGTTCAGGGAATTTTCCACCAGGTCGGTGGTGTTGAACAGTTCGGTGATCTCCACGTCCGGCGGAAGCTCGCCCTTCATCCCGGCGAGCTGGGCACGCAGGTCCCGGGCGGGCTGCACGGCGTTGGCCCCGCTCTGGGCCGTCACCGACATCGTCACCGCCGGGTTCCCGTTGACGACGACGCTGCTGGTCTCGTCCCTGAAATCCTCCATCACGTTGGCGATGTCCCGAAGGAACACCTGGCGGGGCGGCTCGAACTGGCCGCCGACAATTCCCCCTCCCCGGAA
>WQZW01000163.1 GCA_009780545.1 Treponema sp. | reverse complement strand
CCAGGTCGCGAGCAAGGCCTGGTTTATGGCCGACTACTACGGCTACGACCGGGAACAGCGGGCCCGACTGTACCTCGCCGCCTCCCTGCACGACATCGGCAAGCTGGCGATTCCCACGGCGATACTGGAAAAACCGGGCAAGCTCACCGACGAGGAATTCTCCCTCATGAAAAAACATGTCCGCCAGACCTGGGATCTGCTGAAGGACATCGAGGGCTTCGACCGAATCGCCGCCTGGGCCGCCGGCCACCACGAAAAGCTCGACGGTTCCGGCTATCCCCACGGCAAAACCGCCGAGGAGCTGGACTTCAACTGCCGGCTCCTGGCCTGCATCGACATCTACCAGGCGGTAAGCGAGGAACGGCCCTACCACCTCAGGCGCAACCACGAGGAAACGATGCGGCTGATGAACGGCATTGCCCGCGGCGGCAAGGTCGATGCCGAGATCGTCCGGGCCCTGGACGTTGCCCTGGCCCCCTTCGACGGCGGCAGCATCCCCCATCCGGTTTTGACGGACTGACCCGGAGGAACCATGCGCGTCAAGTTCTTTTCCTACATCCGCAACTACACCGGCTGCGCCCAACTCGAACTCCCCGCACCGGCCACCGCCGGCGACCTTGCCCGCCATCTCTGCCGCCGCTACCCCGGCGAATTCGCCCAAAAACTCCTCCGGGGCGACGGTTCCTTCGGGGAGGACATCATCATGCTGATCAACGGCCGCCATGTCGTCCATCTCGGCGGCCCGGAAGCCCCCCTTGCCGAGAAGGATACGGTGCATGTCTTCCCCTTGGTTGCGGGGGGATGATCCGGCCGGTTTTTGCCCGATTGATCGTTCCCCAACCATCCTCGGACAGCCGTATTTGGACTATGTTTCCATTTTCAGGTCATTTCGCCCGAGTCGGATTCCTTTTGCGGGAATATGACAGGTTGACATACTTTCTTCTTTTTGATATACTTTAGCCAGTTTACAAGGGGAAGCTTGTTCCTTGAGGTAAACCACTAACGGTAAAGGGGTACAAGATGCCGATGTTGTTTTGGTACATCGCTCTTACTCTTGCCGGATTGACCTTAGGCTGGATTACAAGATGGCTGTACGCCAGATTTCAACTTACGGCATCGGAACAAAGGGCCGAGCGTATAAAACAGGATGCGGTAAAGGATGCTGAAGCCAAAAAGAAGGAAATCCTTCTTGAGGCGAAAGAAAAAGTTATTCAGGAACGCACCCAGCAGGAAAGGGAAATCCGGGAGAGAAGGGCTGAACTGCAGCGGCTTGAACGCCGCGTCGTGCAGAAAGAGGATGCTTTGGACCGAAAGGTCGAGCAGGTCGAGCGGACGGAGCAGTCGCTGGTCGGCAAGGAACTTGCTTTCAAAGAGAGGGAAAAGGCCCTTTCTATGGAAGAAGCCCGCTATCAGGCGGAACTGGAGCGGGTTTCAGGGCTAAGTGCCGAGGATGCCAAGGCGATGATCATCTCCAATCTCGAGAACGAGGCCAGGCATGATGCCCAGGTGCTGATCAACAAGATCGAGCAGGAAGCCACGCTTTCCAGCGAACGCAAGGCCCGCAGCATACTCATGTCCACGGTCCAGCGTTTCGCCACGGAGGTTACCAGCGATCTCACGATCACCACGGTAAGCCTTCCCAGCGACGAAATGAAGGGAAGGATCATCGGGCGCGAGGGGCGGAACATCCGCACGCTGGAAACGCTCACCGGGGTCGACATCATCATCGACGACACGCCGGAAGCGGTGGTGATCTCCTGTTTCGACCCGGTACGGCGGGAAATCGCCAAAGTCGCGTTGGACAGGCTGGTCCTTGACGGGCGGATTCACCCGGCCCGCATCGAGGAAGTCGTGTCGAAGGTCAGCAAGGACATTTCCCAGCGGATTTTCGAGGAAGGGGAGAAGGTTCTCTTCGACCTGGGCATACACAATACCAAGCCGGACGTGGTCCGTGCCTTGGGGAGACTGCATTTCCGCACCAGCTACGGGCAGAACATGCTCAAGCATTCCAAGGAAGTGGCGATCATCGCCGGAACGCTGGCCGCCGAGATCGGCCTGAACCGGGACATCGCCAAGCGGGCGGCCCTTCTGCACGACATAGGCAAGGGCGTGGATGCCGATTCGGACCTGAACCATGCCGAGGTGGGGATGGAAATGGCAAAGCGGATGGGCGAGGATCCCATCGTCGTCAATGCCATCGGCAGCCATCACAACGACATCGAGCAGGAATCGCCTGAGGCGGTGCTTGTCCAGATTGCCGATGCGATTTCGGCGGCGCGGCCCGGGGCCAGAAGGGAAAGCCAGGACAGCTACGTCAAGCGGCTGGAGAACCTCGAGGGCGTGGCCAAGGAATTCTCCGGGGTGGCAAGTGCCTTTGCGGTGCAGGCCGGACGGGAGCTCCGCATCCTGGTGAACAACGAGGTGCTGAACGACGAGCAGTCCCGAACCCTGGCCCGCGGCATCGCCAAGAAAATCGAAACGGACCTGAAGTATCCGGGAAGGATCAAGGTTACGACCATAAGGGAAACGAGAATAACTGAGTACGCACGGTAGGCTATGAATTCCAACTATTCCGCACAGAACATCACCGTTCTGAAAGGGCTCGAGGCGGTTCGCAAACGCCCGGGCATGTACATCGGTACCACGGGTATCGACGGCCTCCACCACCTCGTTTTCGAGGTGGTGGACAATTCCGTGGACGAGGCCATGCAGGGTTTCTGTACGGAAATCCTCGTGGTGCTTGAGGGCAACGACGTCGTTCGGGTCGAGGACAACGGCCGGGGGATTCCGGTCGACATCCATCCCACGGAAAAGGTAAGTGCCCTCGAACTTGTCATGACAAGGCTGCATGCCGGCGGAAAGTTCGACAAAAAATCGTACAAGGTTTCCGGTGGGCTGCACGGTGTCGGCGTTTCGGTGACCAATGCCCTGTCGGAATGGTGCGAGGTTTTCGTCAACATCGACGGTAAGGTGCATAGCCAGCGGTACAAGACCGGCATTCCGGAAGGGCCTGTGCGGGAGATTCCCACCACAAACCTGCCTTACCAGTACAGCCCGGACCGCAGGGGAACGGTCGTTCGCTGGAAGGCGGACAACTCGGTGATGGAAACCACCACCCACAACTTCGACGCCCTGACCAACCGGCTTCGGGAACTTGCCTTTCTCAACAAAGGTCTGCGGATCACCATCAGGGACGAGCGGCTTTCGGTGCCCAAGGTCCACGAGTTCAGCTTCGAGGGCGGGGTCCGCAGCTTTGTCGATTACCTGAACAAAAACAAAACGGTGCTTCACAAGGAAACCATCTACCTCGAAGGCGTGCGGGACGACGGCATGGAGGGAACCGTCGAGATCGAATGCGCCATCCAGTACAACGACGGTTTCAACGAGATCATGTACTCCTTCGTCAACGACATCAACACCAGGGAAGGCGGAACACATCTTGTGGGTTTCAAGAGCGCCCTTACCCGCACGTTGAACGAATTCCTGAAAAAGTCGAAGCAGGCACGCAAGCTGGACGAAAGCCTTTCCGGGGACGATGTTCGGGAAGGGCTGACCGCCGTGCTTTCGGTGAAAGTTCCCAACCCGCAGTTCGAAGGGCAGACCAAGGGCAAGCTGGGCAATTCCGAGGTCAAGGGCCTTGTCGAGTCGCTGGTCAACGAACAGCTTGAGCTGTACTTCGACCAGAACCCGGATGTCGTGGGCAATATTCTGGAAAAATCGGTGCTGGCGGCCAAGGCCCGGATCGCCGCCCGGCAAGCGAGGGACGCGACCCGGCGGAAGAACGCCATGGATTCCGCCGGCCTGCCGGGGAAACTTGCCGACTGTTCGGAGAAGGATCCGACGCGGTGCGAGCTCTTCATCGTGGAAGGAGATTCGGCGGGAGGTTCGGCCAAGGGAGGCCGGGACCGCCGCTACCAGGCGATCCTGCCGCTTTGGGGGAAGATGATCAACGTGGAAAAGCAGCGGATCGAGAAGGTGATCACCAACGAGAAGCTGCAGCCGATCATCGCAAGCATCGGGGCCGGTTGCGGGACCGAGTTCGACGTGTCGAAGATCCGCTACCACAAGATCATCATCATGGCCGATGCCGACGTGGACGGTTCGCACATCAGGACTTTGCTGTTGACCTTTTTCTACCGCTACATGACCGAGCTTATCGAGAAGGGGCATGTCTACCTTGCCATGCCGCCGCTGTACAAGGTCAGCTACGGGAAGAAGACGTTTTATGCCTACGACGATGCCGAAAAGGAACGGCTCTTGGCCGAGTCCGGCCGGGACACGGAAAAGGTGAACGTTTCCCGGTACAAGGGACTTGGCGAGATGGACGCGGTCGAGCTTTGCGACACCACGATGGACAAGGACAAACGGAACATCATCCAGGTGCAGATGGCGGACACGGTCGAGGCGGAGCGGATCTTTACCACGCTGATGGGCGAAGTCGTGGCCCCGAGGCGGGAGTTCATCGAAGAGAATGCGCTTTTGGTGAGCAATTTGGATGTCTAGGGAAGCGCTGATTTAATAGGAAATTCAGTGCTTCCCTTTGGTTTCTGCATGACGCAGAAACGGGTAAGTGCATCGGCTAAACCCCATCATTGGGGTTTAGCCGATGCTTTCATTGCGGTTCGGGTGATGAAGGCCGGAAGCTTTGGCTTCCGGT
>WQZW01000162.1 GCA_009780545.1 Treponema sp. | reverse complement strand
GATCGCCCTCATCCGGCGGATCGAGGACAACGGCTTCACCTACTTCGCCGGCGGCAACCTGTACTTCGACACTTCCAAGGATCCGGATTACGGAAAGCTCGCCCTGCTCAAGCCGGAAAGCGGGGAAAGCCGGGCCCGGACCGAGGTGGACAGGCACAAACGCAACGCGCGGGACTTCGTGCTGTGGTTCACCAAAAGCAAGTTCGCCGACCAGGCGCTGGTCTGGGACAGTCCCTGGGGAACCGGCTATCCGGGCTGGCACATCGAGTGTTCGGCGATGGGGATGCGCTACCTCGGGGAACAGTTCGACATCCATGCCGGGGGCATCGACCACATTCCGGTCCATCACACCAACGAGATCGCCCAGAGTCAGGCGGCCACCGGCAAGATTCCCTGCGTCAACTTCTGGATGCACAACGAATTCCTCGTGCTGGACAAGGGCAAGATGTCCAAGTCCAAGGGGGAATTTCTCACCCTGCAGAAGCTGGTCGACGAGGGCTTCGATCCCCTGGACTACCGCTACCTCCTTTTCGGCGCGCACTACCGCAGCCAGCTCCGGTTCTCCTGGGATGCGCTTTCCGGGGCGCGCAACGCCCGCAAATCGCTGAACGAGCGGATACGTCTGCTGGCCGGCCGGACCGCATCGGGGGCGGCATTTTCAGGCGATGTCCGGGCCTCGGCAAATGCCGTCGCGTCCTACCTTCGGGATTTCGACGCGGCCCTGTGCGACGACCTTGCCACGCCGAGGTGCCTTGCGGCCCTTTGGGGACTGCTGAAGGATACGGAAATCGCCCCGGCGGACGCACTCCGGGCCGCCTTCGACATGGACCGGGTCTTCGGCCTGGGCCTTGAGAAAGAGGCCGCCGAAGAGCCGGGCCGGGCCGAAAAAGCGGAAGCCGGAAGCGGGCTTTCCGAAACGGAGCGGGCCGACATCGAACGGCTGGTCGGGGAACGGGCCGCGGCAAAGAAGGCCAAGGATTTCGCTGCGGCCGACGCCATCCGGGAGCGGCTCCGGGAACGGGGCATAGAACTGACGGACGGCCCGACGGGGACTTCCTGGAAACCGGCTTCGGGAGTAACGGACCGGGGATGAAGGCCTTTTCCCGTACCAGGTGCCGGCATCCGGGCGATTCCCGCTGTAACGAGCCGGTAAAGACATTGTTTTTAATAACGAAACGCAGGCCGGGAAGCGGCGATGACTGAGCCGGAATTCAGGAAGGTCTACGAATTGGCCTTTCCGGTGCTGTACCGGGTGGCATTCCGCATTGCGGGCTCCGGGGAGGCGGCGGAGGATCTCTGCCATGACGCCTTCGCCAAGCTGCACGAGCGGGACATGTGCTTCCCCAACACCGACGAGGCCACCTATTGGCTGATCCGGGTTGTCAAGAACGCCGCCCTGAACTATGCGAAGCGGAAGCAGCGGGAAAGACGGGCATACCAGAGGGCGTTCAAGGAAGACGTCAGGCAGTCGGAAACCGGAGAGGGGCTGCTCGTAAAGGAAGAAACCAAGGGCGAGGTACTGCGGGCCCTGAACGGCCTGACGGACAAGCTCCGTATCGTGCTGGTGCTGAAGGAATACGCCGAACTCAACTACCGGGAGATAGGGCGTATCTTGGGGATAACCGAGGGCAACGTGAAAGTGCGGGTTTTCAGGGCGAGGGAACGGCTTGCCGGAATGCTGGGCGAAACGGCGTTCGAGGGCAGGATCCGAGGCGGGAAAGGAAGGAAGGCTGCAAAATGAGCGAAGGGTTTTCCGGCATGGGGGCATGCCCCGACAGGCAGATGATTTGGCTGTATCTGGACGAGGAGCTTCCCTCCCCATGGAAGGAGAAGCTGGAAGGGCACCTCCGGCGTTGCCCGGAATGCGCCGGGCTGCTGGACGGATACCGGGAGCTTTCTGCCCGTATCGGTGCCGACGCTCCGGCGGCCGAACTCTCCGGCGAAACCGCCGATTCCTCGGTCGCCGGGGAACGGGTATGGCGGAGGCTGGAAGGCACCCTTGCCATGCCGGTTTCCCCTTCCATCTTGCGGCGGAAGGTTTCCATGCCCCTGCCGATGGTCGCCGGCATTGCGGCCGCCGCCGTCCTGGTCGCCGGCCTCGCGCTGAACCTCGGCGGCCGGCCCGATTCCCCGCCGGAACTTTCGGCCGCCTTGGGGGAAACCGATGCCGTCCTGCCGGAGGAAGGGATTTTCCTGGTCGGCGACCTTCCGGATATGGCCTTGGGCACCGACTTCGAGGTGCAGGCCGAGGACATACAGAGCGTCATCGAGTACCTGGTAACCCGGGACGGGGCGGACACCGAGGTGATGCGGCTGCCTGAAAGCCGGCGTTTCGTCAGCAACGGAAAGCCGACGCTGGTCCGCTCGTCCGACTATTCCCGGCAGATGGCGAGCTGGACCCAGGAAGGAGGGGGAAGGAACTGATGTGCCGTCCCCGCAGGTTTGCCATGGGAATAGTGCTGCTCGCCCTCGGTGCCAACCTTGCCCTTGCGCAGGGCGAGGATGTCGAGCTCCAGCAGCCCGGTCGGGATACCCAGGTTCCCCAGCAGGATCCCCGCCGTTCCCGTCAAGGGGGGCACCATCTTCCCCGCATGAGGGGGCAGACCTTCGTCCTGGACATCGCCGCGCGGGTTGTCGAGCAGGACCAAACGGTTTCCTGGAAGCAGGCCTACCGGGCGTTGGCGATTCCCGGCCATCCGGTCGAGGTCAGATTGGTGGGCACCAATCTTGCCGTGGCCGCCAAGTTTACCCTGTACGTTCGGCACGAGACCGACCACTTCCTGGTCGCCCAGGGCGAGGTCTGGATGCAGACGGCCGACCAGGGCGTCCGCTACCATGCTTCCGTGCAGACCATTCCCCTCGACTTCGGCGAGGACGTCCACTTCTTTCCCCTCGGTCCGGTACGGGGAGGGGTGGCGGCCATCGAGATCGTCCTTTCCCTCCAGCCTTACGATGAAAGCGAGGAGTAAAAGCCATGGGGAACATGCGCCGCCAAGTGAATGCATGCGCAGCGCGTGGATTGGACGACGAACGACGGCGTAACGCCAAAAAACGCGGGGCGTCGCGGGGCAGATGGTCCGCCCTCCGAAGGAGGACGGACTCGGAGTTTTGCAGGGCAAAACTCCGCCCGTTGCTGTGGGGCGGCGTGCCCCCCCTTATTTGTCTTTGTCTTTTTGCCCTTTTTCTTGCTCTGATCCTTCCGGGCTGTAAGGCGGAGGGGCCGGTGATTCGGTCGCTGCATCCGGCGGCGGGAGTGATGGGAGAGCCGCTGACCATAATCGGGCTGCGGTTCGGGCGGGAGCGGGGGGATTCCTACGTCAGCGTTGCCGGCTCGCGGGTGACGGCCAGTTCCTACCTGGAATGGGGCGACAACAGCATCCGGGTTCGGCTGTCGCCGTCGGGGGAAGCGGGGCTGGTTTTCGTTCATGTGGGGCGGAAAAGGAGCAACGGGGTGCTTTTCGTCGACAGGGCCTCGATGCCGGTGCCGGAAACTTCGGACGGAAGTTCCGGGCTGCCCGTCATAGCCTCGGTATCGCCGTCCTCCGCCTCGGTCGGCTCGGTCCTGACGATTTCCGGAAGCGGTTTCGGCGGGTTGCGCGGCCAGGGTGGGGTTTTCTTTTCCGCCGAGGGCGATCCTGCCGGCAGGACTTCGCTGCAGGTGCAGGAAACCGAGGCCGGGTATCCCTTGTGGAGCGACCGCGAGATACGGGTGCGGGTGCCGGAAGGCGCGGGTGCCGGAAGGCTGGAAGTGAGGACGGCCAGGGGAAGTTCGCGGCCGGTCGCCTTTCGCCCGGAAACGTCCGCCGGAAGCCTGACGTTCGTCGACGGGCACAGCTACGTCCTGTCCTACTCGGTGAACATCAGGACCCAGGAGGCGAGACCGGCCAATACCCTGTATCTGTGGGTGCCGTCCCCGGTTTCCTCGGCCGCCCAGCGGAACGCCAAGCTGCTGTTCGCAACGCCCGAACCCTTTGTCCCCGACTTTCATGGGACTACCCTGTACCGGCTGGAGAACATCGAGGGAGAATCCTCCGCCGACATAGAGCTTTCCTGGACGGTGGACGTTTACGGCATACGTTCGCAGGTGAATCCCGGCCTGCTGCGGGCCGATCCGGATTCCCCCATGCGGGCATTGCATACGGCAAGTTCGCCGAACCTTCCCGCCGCCGATCCCGGCATAAGGGCGCTTGCCGCCTCCATCGTGGGCCGGGAGGAGAACCGCTGGCATCGGGCGCGGCTGGTCTACCGGTGGATGCTGGAGAACGTGCGCTGGGAAGCCGAGGTGGCGGGGGACGTAAGGACGGCGGCCCGGAACCTGCGGGCCGATGCCTTTCTCGGCTCGCTGCTGTACGCCACCCTGCTTAGGGCCGCCGACCTTCCGGCCAGACCGGTCGCCGGCGTCCTGGTAAACGGGGAACGGCAGTCGTTCAACCACCACTGGGCGGAATTCTGGCTGGACGGCATAGGCTGGATTCCGGCGGACCCGGCGATGGGGGCGGCCATTTCCTCCGCGGCCGGACCCGTTCCTTCCGCCTTCGTCGCTTCGGGCGGGGAGGGGCCGGACTTCTACTTCGGCAACATGGACTCCAACCGCATCGCCTTTTCCCGAGGCTTTACGGAGCTTTCGCGGATGGATTCCTGGGGCCGCACCGTTACCCACG
>WQZW01000161.1 GCA_009780545.1 Treponema sp. | reverse complement strand
GTATCGTCTATTACCAGAACGCTTTTCTGCTCTTCCATAATCCTACACCTCCAAAGTTTTTCTCAGCTCGTCAAGTTTTTCAAGTGCGGTCTCAAATTCGAGATCCTCGATATGCTCAATCAGGGCTTCCGTTCCCGGCACGGCGGCAAGCCCGTCCGCCAGCTTTACGACGCTGCCCCGTTTTGCCGCAAGCAGTTCCGCCGCTTTGTCGAAAAGCTCCTTTGTCGCGGCTTTGTCCAGGTTGCGTTCCGGCGCGGCGTTCCTCGGTGCGGGAGCGGCTGCCAGATGCGTTTCTATTTTGCCCATGACGGATTCGAACTCCCGGGCCAGCTCGTCCATTTCCGTAGGCACGCTACCCGACCTGAGCGTGTCCTCCGCCGCCCTTGCAAGAAGCACGAGCGAGTTTTCGCCCACCATCGCCGCAAGTCCCTTCAGCGTGTGTGCGAGTCTGTGGGCGGTTTCAAGATCGCCGGAATCCAGTGCGTCGGACATATCCTTTATGACGTTTTTCTGGCTGCGGACAAAATCCTTGTACGCTTCTTGATACACTTCGGAGCTGTTCAAAAAATCGTCCATGTCTTTGCTTTTCTCCTGATTTGCATTTGCGGCGTCATCATCGGTTGCGGATTCCGCCGCCGCCGTTTTGATCGCCGCCAAAACCTCCGGCGGCTGTTTGTCCCTTATGAATTTTGTCAGCGTGGTGTTCAGCTGCACGGTCTGTATGGGTTTTGAAAGGAAGCCGTCGAAACCGTTTTTCATGAATTCCTCGGCCTGCCCGATAAGGGCGTTTGCCGTCAACGCCACGATGGGTTCGGCGTAACCGAGTTCCCGTATCGCCATCGTCGCTTCAACGCCGTTCATGTCCGGCATCATGTGATCCATGAAAATGATGTCGTAGACCTTTCCCTCCCGTATTTTTTCCAAAGCGGCACGACCGCCGGTTACGGTCTCGATTTTCAGATCGTAAAAATTGAGAAGCCCCTTTGCCACGTACAGATTGGCTTCCACGTCGTCAACCACGAGAACGGATCCGTAGGGCATCGGTTCGGGCGTGAAGTTAAATTTCTTCGCCCCCGAAAGCACGCCGGAATCCAGCCTCCGCATATTCTCGGCGGCTTCCCGGCCGACCTTCGCCGTTCCGGAAATCTTTTGGGGTATGTGCAGCATCACCGTCGTGCCGACTCCCACCTCGCTTTTTACGTCGATGGTTCCCCCCATCAGGGAAATCAGGTTGTAGACGATGGACATTCCAAGGCCGGTGCCCTGCGTGAAGCGGCTTTCCTTTTCGTGGAACCGCGTGTACTCGTCGGTCAACGCCAGAAGCTGGGTTTCAGTCATGCCCTTTCCGGTGTCGGCAACCTCGATTTCCAGTATCGCTTCCGCCCCGTCGGAGTCGTCCCCGTCAACGAAGCCGCAGTTCATGTTCAGGGTTACCGCTCCTGAGTCGGTGTACTTGAACGCGTTCGACAAAATATTGTTGATAATTTGTTTTATGCGTAAATCGTCGCCGATAAGATGGGCGGGAATTCCCTCGTCTATGTTTGCGGAAAACTTGATCTTCTTGCTGCCGAGGTACGTCATGTGCATCTGCACGGTGTCGGTTACCAGGCTCGCGACCTCGTATTTCCCCACGATAAGTTCCATCTTGCCGGCCTCGATTTTCGATATGTCCAGAATGTCGTTGATGATCAGCAGCAGTATCCGGCCGGAATCGTAAATCTTTGCAAAGGCTTCCTCGACCTCAAGCGGCAGGCCGGTGTTCTGAAGCTGTATCTCCGAAATGCCCAGCACGGCGTTGATGGGCGTGCGGATTTCGTGACTCATGCTTGCAAGAAACTTGCTCTTGGCCTGGCTGTTTTCCATCGCAATCTGCGTCTTCTCCTGCTGCTCCATCACCTTCCGCATGGAATTGTTAAGCTCGGTAATGTCGCGGGCTATTTCGATGTAGCCCATGTGTTCCCCATTACCGTCTTCGAGCGTCGCGACATCCAGGCTGAAATCCTTGCCGTTTTGGGTATAGTTCGTGCTGTACCGGCCGTTTTTAAGGCATTCGATGCCGCACTCGTCGGTTTTGCAAAGGCTGGTTCCCCAGTTGGAACAGGGCTTGCCTATCAGGTTCGCCCTCGTGTCGTTCAGCTCAAGTTCCGTCGCCCTGTTCATAAAAGTCCAATTCCTGTCTTTGTCGGTTACGGAAATCGGCAGCGGGATTGCGTCCAGAATCGACCAGTACCAATTGGCCTGTTTTTTCAGCGACTCCATATTTTTCCGCACCTCGGTTATGTCCCGCACAACCTCGATGTATCCTATGGTTTCCCCGTCGTCGTTTTTTATCGCCGTAACGTCCACGCTGAAATCCTTCCCGTTTTGGGAATAGCCGGTTTTGTCCAGTCCCCGCCTGTGGCATTCGATTCCGCAATTGGGCGTCCTGCAAATTTCCGCTCCCCAGTTGAAACAGCTTTTTCCTATAAGCTGATCCCTTGTGCTGTTAAGCTCGAGTTCCGTGGCCTTGTTCACGAAAATCCATTTCATGTCCAGGTTCGTTACGGAAATGGGCATGGTGATTGCGTCCAGAACGGACCAGTACAGATGTGCCTGCTCCCGAACACGTTTTGCCGCTTCCTCCGCTTCCTTCTGGCTGGCCTTGAGTTCCGTAACGTCCCGAAGATACGCGACGAACACCTTCTCGTCCCTGAACACTTCCGTTACGCCGACGACTTCCACCGGCAGGGACACGCCGTTGCTGTCGATGTGCGTCCACTCAAATTTGATGTTCCCTTCGTCAAGGCATCGCCGGATGCACTCCGCGGAATACTCGGTACTGCGTCTTCCGTTCGGCTGGTATTCGGGCGAGAACGAGTCGAAGTTGTCGATGAAGGCGGCTTTGTCGGCGACCTTGAATTTCCTGACGGTTTCCCGGTTGCATTCGATAACCCGCCTGTCGCCGTCAAGGAAAACGGACATAAGCGGCATATTTTCAAACATGAACAGCATACGCTCGTTTTTTTCATGCTGTGCCGAAACCGCGTCCAGCAGGGAGTTTACGGCCTCGGCCGCCTCGTTGTAGCCGCCGTTGAATCCGGCGGCGTTTATGCGGACGTCGAAGTTGCCTTCCTTGTTCTCGGCGGTAACCTTGTTTATCTCGCCGACAAGCGAGGTGAACACTCCCACCATTCCGGAAAACGCCCTCGATATTTCGTCGCCGCCGCCTTCCATGCCCGTGCCGAAATCCCCCTTCTCGATTAACGCCGCCCTCGCCCCGATGTCCCTGATCTTGTCCGTGAAGGATTTTATCATCAGGTACGCAAGGGCCAACGCCATTAAAATTGTTATAACAAGTGCGACAATCGTTATAAGCGAAGTGGTTTTGATATAGTCCCGGATGTCGGCATCCACCATGTCCTGGTTACGCTCGACGTATTGCAGCAGTATCTGCAGCAGCGTTTCCGTCGCCGCCGTGTAGTCAAGCACCGAGGAATCCTCGTGGGATCCGTTGCCGGTCAAAAAGAAGTTTTGGCTGTATATTTCGTACACGTTGTCGATGTAGTCCAAAACCTCCCGCATGATGGCGATGCGGAAATCGTCCGTCACCGGCGGGACGAAGCGATCCCGGGAAACGGATTCCCGGTAGGCGTCGGCCAAATCGTGCAGCCTTCCGTGCGAGGAATTCAGCCCTTCCTCGAAGCTGCGCCAGACGACATCGTTCGTGTTCGCGAGCCACTGCGAATTGAGGAATGACGCGCGCAGGATACGCCTGAATTCCGTAAACTCCTGATGGAACGAAAGCAAGGCCCTGGTTCTTGCGGTGATGAAACTGCTGCTTTGGCTCAGCGTTTCGATCCGCCTGTTGAAATAGGAAGTAACGACGACGTGCGAAACGAAAATGCCGATAATAAGCGCGAACGAAATTATCAGCTTGCTCGCGATGGCGGAATTTTTTATCCTTAGGGACAAATAGGGCGGATGTTCGGGACTTGCGTTTTTTCGCCCGGCGACAAACAGCCAAAGTATGCAGAAAAGCGAAAGCAGGACGGCGACGAAAATGTTCGCCAGCGTAAGGAAACCGGCGTTTGTACGTCCGTCGGAAAGCTCGTTGTCGATGCGTTCGTTTATCGTGTCCCGCAGTTGCCGGAAAAGCAAATTCACGGGATTGCCCAACGCCGCAACCTGCGGGCCGAAGGCGTTTTCCAAGGCCGCTTCGTCGTAACCGGACCTTTTCATCAATATATGTTCGGATTCCATCAGCCGCAGCATGACGATGCGGTACATGATATCGGAAATCATGCTCATCTCGTTTGAGGGGGCGCCCTTCGCGATAAACGAGTCCAGCGTCCGGCCGGCCCGGTTCTGCCGCCGCTCCGCCCAGTATTCGTCGGAGTGGCCCTCGCCGCCGGTAACCATGTAAAGCCTTGCCAGCCTGGTCATCGTCAGGGACGACATTTCGGCATAGTAGGAGGACATTACAAGGTCGGTGCCGGCCTCGTACGTGCCGGCAACGTCAATGCGGGCGTTCATGGACGAAACGGTAAGAACGATATTAAGGCACGCCGCCGAAACGAAAAAAATCGACAGCACGAAAGCGTTGCGGGATTTCGCCGTTACCAAAAAAACCAAACCCGTCATGATGAAAAGCAGCGCCGACAAAATGGCGAAAAAGTTAAGGACGCCGTTTTT
>WQZW01000160.1 GCA_009780545.1 Treponema sp. | reverse complement strand
GCTTCCTCGCCCTCCTGCAATTTGAAGGTGCCAAGTCCCAAATACGGCATTTCAACACCGTTGTTGAGTTTCAGTTTCGATGACAGATTCATATATACCTCCTCATGGATTGTTGTGATGTTTCAAGTTTGATATTACCGTTTGAAAGATGATCCGTCAACTCGCTACTACAAACAGCTTCTTGACCCTATACGTCTCTTCTGCCAAACTCAGCCTTGGAAACAAAACCAATTACAATGCAGCGGGCAGTTGCAAAGGGGAAACAATATGGCGGGAGAAAGAGTTATCTGCAACAGGAATGATGTCGGGTACATAGCCATTCGGATGGCAATGGTTGGCGGAGCCAGAACCGTGGCCGAGCTGAAGGACAAAGCCGGCGTGTGCGGTGAATGCGAAGGATGCAAGGAGAATTTGGAAGCAATTCTCGCATCCGTATGCAGCTGCAAAACCGTATCGCTGCAAAGCGTGTTGGATGCGGTAAACGCGGGTGCGGATACGGTGGAAAAAGTGGGCGAGATGTCGCAAGCCGGAACCGGTTGCGGACGTTGCCAACCGCTGATTGCAAACGTTATCGCACAGGGAAGGTAAACCGGCCCGTTCGGGAACCGGTGGTGTTCCCGAACAAGTCCAATCCAATTAAAATCCCTTTCAAACGCAACCCCCGCTTTCGTTGACAAAATACAACGCCCGGATTATAATTTTAAGCATGGAGATTAAGCTCCGGGACTGTAGGGGCGTTTCCCTTGGAAGTGCGATTAAATCCAACGGAGAGTTGCAGTTACCGCTTAACCGTCCACGCACAATTCCAGTGGTAGGAAGGCATCAAACCGTGGGGTTGAGGGAATTGCCGGCTCCGTTGACGGCCGTCGATTTCCTCCATAGTTCCTCCATGTTATTGAAGATTATCGAAGATTTTGGTTGGAACCTTTCATGCCGGAACGGTTTTTGTGTGGATAGGTTTTCCCCCTACGTTAGGAAAAACCGCCTAATGCGGGGTGTTTTTGTCAGTTGATTGAGAGGGTATTTAAATGAAAAACTTGTTTGTTGGATTTTGCCGTCCGATTTTGGCGGGACTCCTTGTTGGAGTTGGCCTGTTTGGGCTTTTCGGCTGTCGAAGCCCGATGGAGCCGCGCGACATACCGCGCGAGTTTCCCCCCGTGGAAAACGGGCCTAAACTTGTAAGGCTTTCGCTTGCGATTAACGAGCAGGGCAGGAATCGAACCATCATGCCCAATGACTGGAAGGGCCAAGCCGAAAAAGGTGGTCTTAGGTACAAACTCGAGCTAACTTCAGTGGATTCAATTTTCGAAAAGCAGGAGTACGATCCTTGGATAGGGGAGGGAGAGGATGTTACAGAGATAACAGTATATGTGGGAAAGTGGAAAGTTGAGCTGACCGGTTTTCGGGATGCGGATGATGGCGAACCTGTAAAAATTGCGTACGGCGAGAAAGAAATCGACGTTAGGGGGGAGGAGGGCGAAATACACACGATCACGCTTTTCCCCGTACTTGAGGGCAAGGGAACGTTTAAGTGGGCTGTCGAATTCCCGGAGGATAGCGTTGAGTACGGCAAAATGGACTTTGTGTCGCTTACGGATCCGGCCGGGTTTACTCCTCTCACCGTATACCTTGACGGTTTTGTCGATGAAAACGACCCCGAAAAGGATCCTTCCACCGTGGAAAAGGTCGACGAGATCGAACTGCCGGCGGGTAATTACCGGGTAACCTTCACCTTCCAAAAAAATGGCGAACTGTATACGGGGCTTAAACAAAAGTACATCAGGAGTGAAGTCCTTCACATCTACAACGGTATCGTAACCGAACATTCACTTACGGTTACCGAGAAAGATTTTCCGGTGTCGCTTTTGGAGATAATCCTTAGTTCCTGGGATAAAGACGGATGGAATCTCCAAGGCGGCGGAATTCGCGGCGTGCACTTTAAGCTTCTGAATAGCCACGGCGTTACCGACGAACTCCTTCAGGCGAAGGGACTTTCCGGTATCAACGGCTGGTTCGACAAACTCGAGTTCGCCCCGGATCACGAAATCAGCGACGAGACCGGCCTCGCCAAGTTGGTGGATGCCGCACTGGTCGGAATTGGCACGCGGACCGCGGATTTGGGAGGCACGGCTTCCTACTATAGAAGAAACGTGATTGCCGAAATCGCCGGAATGCCCAAAAATGGAAATACGCCTACCTTCAGTTGGTCTCCGTCAAGTTCGGAGTTGGACGTAACCGTTGGCGGATACAAGATCGCCCATGACTTTGGACGCACCGTTTACGATTACCAAGTTATTTTCCGGCTTGCCGACGGTGAGGTGATTGCGACCGGCGGGCCTTTCACGGCTTACGCATTCGACGACCGGGATGACGGGAAGATAAACCTTAACGCCGCCGGTTTCGAAAGAACATACAGCATCCTGAGCAGGTGGAATCTCAAAAGCGACCTGACCGGCGCTTCCTTCAACGCCGGCGCCCAGTTTAAGGCGAGCGATTACAGTAACGGGAACGATTACGTGAATCTCTACGCCGAATGGGACGAGGCGCAGGTAACGGGCGTTGCGGTTACCGGCGATAAAATCCACACCGTAAGGCGGGACGCCGATTTGAACCTGAACGATATTACCGTCAAGGTTACGGCCCACGCCGGAAGTACCCCGATTACGGTTGACCAATCCGTTCAGTGGACAATCGTTCCCAACGGTAACGACAAAGTTCACAACGATACCCGAATCAGCAGCGACGGCAAGCTCCTCATCAGTGCCGACGAGCCGCTTTCCACGTTCAGACTGCGGGTGGCATCCGCCCTTAGTCCGGCCGGGCCTTATGACTTTGTCACCATCAACATACCGGCCACGCCACGCAAAATAATCATCAGTACCGACTTCGCACCCGGCGTGGATCCGGTCGTCGTAAGGGGACAGAGTCTCAGACTGACGGGAACCGTCGAGGGGCTTGGAACCGCCCAGCAACTTGAGGCTTTGAAGATTGAGTGGGCGATTGAACCATATCCCGGCAAGCACGTTGCCACCACGGTAAGCACCGCCGGCGTTCTTTCGGCATCCGGCGTGGAACCGTTCGGACGCGACTCGCTCACCGTAAACGCAACGGTTATGGACGGGACTCGCGAGGTTAAAGCCGCAATCGAAGTGGGGATAACGGGAGAGATGGTTCAGGGCAGGTGGAAAAGCATCAAGGTGGGAATCGACCACACCGTGGCGATAACCTGGCAGGGCGAGCTTTTCACCTGGGGATGGGGAACGCACGGCCAGCTTGGGCACGGCACCCGTATACTTTCCGCTCAAAATCAAAATGAGCGTCCTGCACAGTTCGACGAACTCGTACCCACGCAGGTAATCGTGGAGATTAACGGAACGGAAGTCAGGGACGGCTGGGTTTTGGCTTCCGGCGGATGGGCCCATACCGTGGCCCTAAGGGAGGACGGAACAATCTGGGGATCCGGGAGAATATTCAGCGGTACGTATGGCAACACGAATCAAACGGGAGTGGATTTCAACAAGCCCACAGCTTCCACTCAAGCAAACACCCAGGAAAACATTTATTTCGAGCAGATAGGAATTGACCGCGACTGGAACTTCATTGTCGCAAGCCACAGCAGCGTTTATGCCATCAAAAAGGACGGAAAACTGTACGCCTGGGGCCGTAACGGAAGCGGGGTACTTGGAGTTGGCGATGCTGCCTTCAAGTATATTCCAACTCCCGTGCTGGGGCCGCCGGAGGAAGGGACGACTACAGCGGGGCCGGCAAGGACGGACTGGGCATATATCGCGGCGGCTGGGGATCATGTTCTTGCGACAACAAGAAGCGGGCAATTATTCGGCTGGGGATCGAACAACAGTAACAGGCTTGGCAACCCAACTTCGGGTTCGGGCGGATTTGGCTCCACGAATTTTCCCCGCACGGTCGGAAACCCGGATTGGCGATGGAAGGCGGTGGCCGCCGGAAACGGATGGTCAATCGGTATCGTAAGTCGCGACGGCCCGGAAACCGACTACGCACCGGAAACTGCGGTTGCCGGTGGCCTGTACACATGGGGCAGTAATGGCGACAACAAACTTGGCACGGGGAGTAATAATACCAAGGACGTTGTTGCAAGTCCCCGCAGGATAATCTCCTCCCATAAATTCGAGTCGATTGGCCTTGCCAATACCACGCACGGTGTTGCAATCGATACCGGCGGCGGGCTTTGGTCATGGGGCAACAATCTGTACGGCCAGCTTGGTACGGAGAACGCTTTTGGTTCAAACAGGTCCACGCCGATGCGGATTACTCAAGGCGTGCCTCTTGATGCCACGCTACCCGTTGATATAAGCGACAGGCGATGGACAACTTCGATAACCGGCGGCTCCTTCAGTTTTGCCATCAATTCCTTGGGCGAACTGTGGGCTTGGGGACACAATCAGTACGGGATGCTTGGCACCGGCGACAAGGATAACCGCCATACGCCGCAGCAGATTCCAAATCCGTCTTCCGATCCCGAGCCTGCACGCCGGCGTTGACGTAACGGAATGCAGGGCCGGCAACGGTAATTTGACTTGTTCGGGAACCACGGGGTTCCCAAACAAGTCAAATCTCACCCGCCGGTACTCTGCAACTCAAAAATCCTGCGGTAACTTCCGGCCCTTCCCACAAGCTCATCGTGCGAACCGAAATCCTCGACGCTTCCGTCCTTCAGCACGAGAATTTTGTCAGCCTG
>WQZW01000159.1 GCA_009780545.1 Treponema sp. | reverse complement strand
TACCGTGGCATCAAGCCCGCAGGCAAAGTCGGCAATGCCGGTGGCGTCGATCTGCCGGGTGTTGAGGCCGCCGAGAAGCACGGCTTCCAGGGTTATCCTGCCGCCGCCCCGTGCCTGGAACTCCAGCAGGGCTTCCTTCACCCGGGCCAAGCCGTGGGCCGAGGCCAGGGGCATCAGGCGGCGGCGGAGGTCCTCGTCCCCGGTGGTAAGGGAAAGGGCCAGGCGGACTCCGGGGCAACGCTCGCCCAGGGCGGTAATGCCGTCGGCAATGCCGCAGGTGGAAACGGTGATCCGCCGGGGGGAAAAACCGATGCCCTTGGGATCGGTGATGACGGAAACGGCATCGGCAAGTTCCGGCAGGTTCAGCAGGGGCTCGCCCATGCCCATCACCACGATGTTGGACACCGGAAGGCGGGGCGTTGCGGGGCGGAGCCCCGCTCGGGGGGTAGTGGAAGACGAACTTTGCCATCGGCAAAGTTTGGCTGGAACGAGGGGGGCTTGGCCCCCCATCTGAATATTTGTCCGAGAACCAAGGCGTGGAGTTTTGTGAAGCAAAACTCCTGAATCCAATCTGTCATCGACAGATTGGATCGGGGGCTTGGCCTCCCCCATGGCAAAAACTGCTTCTTCCCGGCCCAACCCACAGGCCAGTTCCCGCAGGCGCAGGAACTGTTCGACGATTTCGGCGGAGGTAAGGTTGCGGGCAAAGCCGAGGCTGCCGGTCTTGCAGAACACGCAGCCGGCGGGGCAGCCGGCCTGGGTGGAAAGGCAGGCGGTGTGGCGGGCCGGGCCGTCGTCGCCGGAATCCCGCAGGAGGACGGCCTCGACCGCAAGGCCGTCGGCAAGGTCCAGGGCCAGCTTTACCGTTCCGTCGCTTGCCGGATGCTCGGCGGCCTTTACTTCGGGGCGCAACAGGTAGCCGGCCGCAAGTTCCTCCCGCAGGGCCGCCGGCAGATTGGCCATCCGGGCAAAGGAATCGGCCCCGCCGGCAATCCACCGAAATACCTGTTCGGCACGGAAGCGGGGGCCGGGAACCAGTTCGGCAAGGCGGTTGAGGGGAAGGCCGGAAAGTACCGGGCAGGAAAGAGGTTCGGCCCCCGGCATCAGATGGTTTCCAGCATCTGGGTAACATGGGGGTTGCGTATGCCCGATCTCTGGAAATTCCGCAGGGTTTCCACGGCGGTCTGCCGGTCGCCCATCTGAACCAGGCAGTCGGCGAGCTCGGTTACCACCCGGTGATTCTTGTCGTCGAGCTGGATGAGCCGTTGCAGCGAAAGCGTCGCCTCGCGGAACTTCTTTTGCCCCTTGGAGATAAGGGCCAGGCCGAGGACGGCGTAGGTGTCGAACTCCAGGTCCAGGGCCCGTTCGTAGTAGTTCTGGGCCTTGTCGAACTCGCCCATCACCCGGTAGGCGTCGCCGGCCCGAGTCAGGATCAGCTTGTTTCGGGGGTCCTGGACGAGGATGCGGTTCCAGTATTCCACGGCAAAGCTCTGTCGGCTCAGTCCCCGGTAGCAGTCGGCAATGCCGAAGGTGGCGTAGAAGTTGGTCGGTTCCTCCTCCAGCACCCGCTCGAAGTAGGGAACGCCCTCGCTGAAGGTCTTCAGCTTGCGGTGGCAGTTGCCGATGGAGGTGAGCACGCGGATGTCCACGTTCTCCGGGTTCAGCTCGACCATGTGCTCCCAGTAGCCCATCGCTTCCTTGTAGTCCTTGAATTCGTAGTGCAGGTGCCCCAGCCCGATGATCGCATAGGCATTGTCGGCCTCTACCGCAAGCACTTTCAGGAAGGTGGTTTTGGCGTTCTTGAAGTCCCGCACCTTGCGGTAGGAATTGGCCACCCGCGTCTGCACGGTGATGTTGGCATTGTCGTACTTGAGGTATTCCTCCCAGGCCTTGATCGCCTCGAAGGGCTTGTTCAGGGTATTGTAACATTCGCCCAGGCCGAACAGGGCGTAACTGTTGTTGGAATAGTGTTCCAGGCAGCGCAGGTAGAAACCGACGGCCTTGCGGTACTCGCCCTGCTTGCGGACGGCGTCGCCCATTCCGACCAATGCGTAGCTGTTGTTCTCGTCGACCGTCAGTATCCTTTCGAAACATCCTATGGCATCGCGGAACCGGTTCTGCTTGAGGAACTTGTAGCCGAGCTTCGAGGTCGCGGAAATTTCGTGTTTTTTCAGGGAGGTGTTAGCCTCGCCAAGGATGATCAGGGTATCTTCCGCCTGACCATCCTGTTCCGAATCCCCCGCAAGGATAAGGTTACCCATCTTCGCTCCCTTCGTTTAGTAGAGCCCGAATAGTTTCCGCAAGCTGCTGAACCAAAGGTTCGCTCTTGGTGCGATCGGGGGCCAACCAGTACATGCGCAGGGCGTCAAGCGGACGCTTCTGCTCCCTGTAGTGATCCCCCACCCTCGAAAGGCCGTCCGAATAGCCGGTTGCCTCGAATATCCTGCGCGCTTCCTCCACCTTGCCTTCGTTCAACAAGGCATTGCCCTTACGGTTCAACGCCACCTTTTGGACACCGGTGATGCCGGGCGGCAGGGTGGTTTTGACAAACCCTTTCAGGGGTTCATTTTGCCCGAATACCTTTTTTATATCCATCGCCAATCCTGCCCTGCCGGGTCTTTCTTTAAGTCTATCTTCAATCGGCCAAAAATACAACAGGACTCGGAGTTTTGCTCCGCAAATCTCCGAGTCCGTCATCCTTCGGATGATGGACCGGCCGCCCGAAAAAAATCCACTACCGAACGCCCGTACTCCCGGCTCTCTTCCTTCTCAAGGCCGGCAATCGATTCCGGTCCCTTCTCCTGAAACGGTCTGTGAATCAGCACCCTGCTTCCCGGAATCACCAGCGGCGAGACGGCGATGCGGGCCAGCAGATCCCACTTGAAGCGGTAGGGAAAAGGCGGGTCAAGAAAGATGTGGTCGAACGCCCGCTTGCCCCGCAGGACGTACAGCTCGGCGCTGAGGAAGCGGCAGAGGATGCGTGCCGGCGAGATGCCGACATTGGCCAACAGCCGTTGCCGTTTGCCGGGGTCGCTTTCCACCGCCTCGACATAGCCTGCCCCGCGGGAAGCCGCCTCCAGGGCAATGATGCCGGAACCGGAGAACAGGTCCAGGAAGGAACTGCCGGCAAGGTCGCCCAGGCATGCGAACACCGATTCCCGCATCTGGTCCATGCTGGGCCGTATAATGCCGGGCGGAACCTGCACCCGCCTTCCGCAGAGAGTCCCCCCGGTGATCCGGAGACTCCCCTTAGTCGAACCGGGCACCGGCTAGGAACCCCCGAAAAGCAGGGAAAGCTCGGTCGGCGTAACCAACTGATCGTCGATCCCGCCTTCGGTCCCCACCAGCCGTTCAAAAATCTTCCGTCGCGAATTGCTGGACCGCTGAAGCCGCTTTACCAATTCCTTTCCCTCAGGTCCCGCGTAGTCGGCAAAGGCTCCCGAGGTCAACGGCAACCCCGTAAGCAACTGGCTGAACTGCCATTCCGTGTCGGCGATAAGATCGACGCCCAAAGTCGGGACCGAACTTTCCGCCGGAACCTCGATTTCCGTCGCCTCCTCATCCGACCGGGGACCTGGAGGCTCGGGCTCCAGGATCAGCAGTTCGTCGGCAAGCAGGGCAAGCACGCTGTCGATAAAGTCGATGTCGTCCAGGCACCGTTCCATAAAAAGTTCAATCGGAGAATTCATGCGGATAGTGTCCCGTACCATCCTGATGCGGATATTCAAGAGAAAAGCCGTATCCCCAAACCTATTACTATCCATAACTAAGTATCGGCATCCCCACCGACGGCATTGAGAGCGTCCAACCTGTCGGAAACCGATCGGTTCCGGGAGCGTCGGACAATCCCGAACGGGTAACAAAAACAACCGAAGCGAAAAGGGCCACGGTGAACACGGACGAATTCCCGCAAAATATCGTGGCCAATATTGTCAAAAGACTGAGGCACTTGCAAAACTTCAGGTTTGCAAGTGCAACCGCTAAAAAACGCATGTTTCGTAGCCCATAGGGCGAGAAACTGCATAGCCTCGGCAAAACTAACCGAGTTTTGCAAGAGGCTCGACTTTTTCAATAATGATCTTTTCAATTTCCAATCGGTTCGGCCTACCTTTGGCAGGTCGAACCGATTGCCCTCTACAATCTCACCACCCTCGACCGGGTAAGCACCTCATGTCCGGCCTTCGTAACCAGAAAGTCGTTCTCCAGCCGGCACCCCCCATGGGCGGAGTCGTACAGGCCGGGTTCGACGGCGACGACCATGCCGGGTTCCAGCTTCCAGCCGGGCCCGCCAAGACTGCGCATGCTGGGGAACTCGTGCACGTCCAGGCCGACGCCGTGGCCCAGGCCGTGTTCCATCTTCCGGCCGGCCTTTGCGAAGAGCCCCTCGACCAGGCCGGTCATTTCGGTGGTGCTCGTGCCGGGAGCGATGATCCGGCTCACCTCGGCGGCGGCCTCCTCGACCAGGCCCAGCATGGCCTCCTGTTCCCGGTTCAGGGCGCGGGCGAAGGTCATCGTGATGTCCGTGCAGTAGCCCCGATAGCGCACGCCGAAGTCCAGAATCGAAAGGCCGTCGGTGGCGAAGGGGCCGGAAGTGCGGGAGGGAAAGGCGTGTATGCCGAAGCTCCGTTTCGGGCCGGCGGAGAGCGTCTCGAAACTCGTGCCCTCGCAGCCGCGCTTCCCGGCCTCGACCTCGATCAGCATCGCCGCGTCGGCCTCGGTCCTGATCTCCCCGGAAC
>WQZW01000158.1 GCA_009780545.1 Treponema sp. | reverse complement strand
GGGTGTTGAGTTTTTTGTTCATGGCGTTTCCTGTTTTGCGGTTGTCGCCGGGGATTTTTCCGACTTGCGGCCCGGGAAGAGCATCGTGAGCAGGAGCAGCAGGCAGCAGGTAACCACGCTGGCATCGGCGACGTTGAAGGTCGGCCATCGCTCGAAACCGAAAATGCCGTAGAAGCGGACGCTGACGAAGTCCACCACGCCTTCCGGCCGGAAGATGCGGTCCACGATGTTGCCGATGCCGCCGCCGAGAATGCCGGCCACCGCCCACCTCTGCGTTTTGGTGAATTCGCTCGAACTGAGGTAGTACCAGACCAGGGCGGCCAGGACGAGGACGGGGAGGAGGACGAAGAGCAGGCGTTTGAGCGGGTCCGGAAAGCCGTGGCCGATGCTGAAGGCTATGGCCGTGTTGCGGACATGCACGATTTGGAGGAAGTTGTCGAAGGAAAATGCCTCCGCCGCCGGCCAGATTCGGGTACCTATCGGCCATTTCGATGAAATCAGCCACTTGCTGCACTGGTCGAGGAAGACCACGAGGGCGGTCAGCAGGAAGGGCAGGCACCGTTCACGGTCGAATTTCGGTTTCAGTTTCATGTGTTCACTCCATTAAATGTGGGTTTTGACGGCGTTTCCTGCGGACCGGTTTCGGGCAGGAACGTTTTGGATTTTTTGACGGTGAGGAACACCGTGAACAGAAGCAGCAGGCCGCAAATGACCACGCCGGCATCGGCGACATTGAAGGTCGGCCATCGCCGGAAGCCGAAGATTCCGTAGAAACGGACGCTGATGAAGTCCACCACGCCTTCCGGCCGGAAAATGCGGTCCAGCATGTTGCCGATGCCGCCGCCGAGAAAACCGGCCGCCATCCACCTCTGTAGCCCGGTGAACCTACCGTAGCCGATGCAGTACCAGATGAGGGTTGCAAGGAGGATGATGGGGAGAAGGACGAACAGAGGCTGTTTTGCTTCCTCCGGAAGATTGCGGCCCAGACTGAAGGCCAGGTTCAGGTTGCGGACATGGATTATCTGAAGGAAGTTGTCGGGGGAAAATACCTCCGGGGCCGGCCATATCCTGGAACCTATCGGCCATCTCGATGCGATCAGCCATTTGGTGCCCTGATCCAGGAGCACCACGAAGGCGGTAAGGAGGAAGGGCAGGCAACGTTCACGGTCGAATTTCGGTTTCACTTCCTGTTTCCGTTCCTAAAGTCCGGTCGGGACATCGATAAAAACCGTTTCGATGCCGAGTTCCCCGGCACAGCGTTCCATAACCGCCCGCACTCCCCAGACTTCCGAGGAATAATGCCCGGCGGCGATCATGTTCATTCGTCCTTCCAGGCATTCGCCGTAGACGAAGTGCAGCATCTCGCCGGTGACGAACAGATCGATGCCCTCGGCAATGGCTTCCGGGGCATTGGCCGCGGCCCCGCCCGAAACCACGGCGCAGGTCGTGTTTTCGCTCTTGCCGAAAGGGAAAATCCCGGTCGGCGGCCTGTCCTCGAAGGCAATTTTCCGCACCGCCTGATCCACGGTGAGCGGCCGGGGGAATTTTCCCTTGTAACCGATCTTCCTTCCATGGTACGCTCCGAAGGGTTCGATGTCCTGCAGGCCCAGAAGCCCGGCAAGTACGGCGTTGTTGCCCAGTTCCAGATGTTGGTCCAGCGGAAGGTGCACGGCGTACAGGCAGAGGTCGTTGTCCAGCAATGCCTTGAGCCGTTCCCTGTGGACTCCGGTTACGGCCAGCGACCGGCCCCAGAACAGCCCGTGATGCACGAAGAGCATTCCCGCACCGGCGGCCGCCGCCCGGCGTATGGTTTCAAGGCTTGCGTCCACGGCAAAGGCGATCTTGCCGATTTCCCCGCCGGAATTGCCCACCTGCAGGCCGTTCAGCGAGTTGTCGCTCCCCTCGAAGGCGGCGATGTCCAGAAAGCCGCGAAAGAACAGGTCTAGCTTCCCGCTCGTCAGTCTTGGTTCCATACGGCATTATACCGAAAAGACAGGGTTTGGGGAATCGACAGCAGCCCTATCAACTACCAAGAGTGAATGCATGGAAACCTGCAAAGCAAATTTTCCAAGTCCAAGCGACCGAGGATGGCAAGTCATCCCTCGTACTTGAAAATCCCCGCCCGTTGCGGTATTTTTAACCTATGGCAACATTTCGGCCCCACCTGCTCCTGCTGTGCATGTACGAGGTGGCCCGTTTTACCTTTCTTGTCGGGGCTTTCCTCGGGTCGAACCTCGGCGGAACGACACCGTTTCCCCTTCTGCCCCTCATCACGCCAGGTGCCCTGTTCCTCCTTATGTCGCTGTTCCTCCTCATCGATACTCCCCGCTACAGGGCTTTCTGCCCGCTTTTCCTTATCGGCAAGGCGCTTGGCATCGTGGTAACCCTGCTCTGGGTGGTCTTCATCGAAAATATTATTCTGATCGAGTTTATTGGCGGGACAAGGCATTTTCCCGCATTGGTCCTCATGCTGTTCCTGGTTCCGGGCGACGCACTTTCGATGTGGTCGGCGGCCAGAGCGAGAAAACATTAGGAACCACGGAGGTCGAAGTGCGGATTATTCCGGTTGCGAGTGGAAAAGGCGGAGTTGGAAAATCGCTGGTGTCGGCAAACCTTGCCGTGGCCTTCGCCCAGGCCGGGCAGCGGGTCGTGGTTGCCGATCTGGACCTTGGCGCGTCAAACCTCCACCTGGTGCTTGGCCAACAGTCGCCGAAGAAGGGCATCGGTACCTTCCTTAACAACACCAAAATGGATTTTAACGAGGTGATTTCCCGAACGGACATCCCCGGCCTGCGTTTTATCCCCGGCGACACGGAGATTACGGGGCTTGCCGGCCTGAAGGCAATGCAGCTCAAGGCCCTGGTCCGCAGGTTCGTCGCCCTCCAGTCCGATACCGACATCCTCATCCTCGACCTCGGGGCCGGAACCCACCAGTCCATCCTCGACTTCTTCCTGCTGTCCGGCCAGGGCATCGTCGTGGCATCCCCCGCGGTAACCGCCGTCCTGAATGCCTACGTCTTCCTCAAGAACACCGTGTTCCGCCTGATGTTCAGCAGCTTTCCCAGAAAATCGCCCGCCTACAAGTACCTCGAAGGCATACGTTCCGGCGGTTCCCAGGGGCAGTACGTTCCGAAGATTCTCGAAGGACTCCGCACCGTCGATCCGGCAGGCCATGCCGAGTTTGCCGGCCGGCTGGAAAGGCTCCGTCCCCGGCTCATCGTCAACATGATGGACGAACCCAAGGACGCCGACGTGGCGACGAAGATACGCCGTTCCTGCCAGGAATACCTCGGCCTGGACATCGAGCACCTGGGCATCATCTACCGCGACTCGATGCAGGACGTTGCCCTCAGTTCCCGGCTGCCCATCCTGCTGTACAAACCCCAGTCGATCCTCTCCCAGGCCGTCTACCGCATCGCCGACAAAATCCTTCAGACCGAGGACACCTCGATTCTCCCTGACGACAGGCAGATCGAGGACAGTTTTCAGGAAGCCGGCCTCGAGGCCGAAGTCGATTTTAGCAGCAAGCTGGAATACCTCGAGGACCTTCTCCACTCGGGGGCCCTAAGCCAGGGCGATCTCATCGAAACGGTCAAATCCCAGCAGTTCGAAATCTCCAAACTGAAAAAGGAAAACAGCTTTATCAAACTCAAGCTGTCCCAGGCCGTACAGCAGGGATTCAAGTTGTAGGTCCATCCTTGCCGTGCAGGGATGGACCCGGGAGTTTTGCAAAACAAAACTCCACGCCGCTGTTGTCGGGCCCAATGAATGAATAGAAGAATCTTGAATTACTACGGTGGCGACTCGAAAAGGCCGGCAGCAGGCAAAGCCCGGGGGAACCGGGCGCACGTTGCCCCGGATAAATCCGGGGCACATTTACGAAAGGCACGGCACGGTTATCCGCGCTACGCCGTTGCGTGCCTACTTAATCTGCACCTCTTAACGAAGTACGTTTAATAGCCTAAGGGCGCACCAGCCGGAAGCCAGTAAAGTCGCGCTGAATGAAGGGGTCGCCGCCGTTCCGGAAGGACAAACGGACGTACGCCGCCACATCGCCCCAACAACCGCCACGAGACACCCGGGCCGCATTCGGGAAATTGGGATTAGACAGGTCGTAACACCACTCGTAGACGTTGCCGCTCATGTCGTACAGGCCGAGCTCGTTCGGCCGTTTCTTGCCCACCTCGTGCGTCATGCGGTCGCTGTTGTCAACGTACCAGGCGACCTCGTCCACATCGTCGCTGCCGGCATACGGGTGGTAGTCGTAGCTGCTGCCGTACCCGGAAGACACCATTCCGCCCTTCGCCGCGTATTCCCATTCAAGCTCGGTCGGCAGCCTCCAGCCGTTCGCCGCCTTCCTTACCTTCACCGCATCCCAATCCTCGTTGTAAAAACTCGGTACCGTTCCCCAGTCCTCCGGATCGGTGCTGCCCTTTATCTCGTACACGGGCGACAGGCCTTCCATTACGCTCAGCTTGTTCGCGAACACAAGGACGTCGTACCAGTTCACGTATTCCACAGGCCTTTTTTCCTGCACCTCGCCTTCCGCGGGATTGCTGTTGAAACTGCTGGGATTGTCCTCCATCACCTTTTCCCACTGCTCCTGCGTTACCGGGTACTTGCCCATCCGGAAGGTGCCCACCATTTTCAGCATCCCGCCGGGATTGCCGCCGTCCTTCCCGTACATGAAGCTGCCGCCGGCCACCTTCACCGTCTCGATAAGCTCCTTCGGCTTTTCCGTGCCGCT